>JACMMM010000256.1 GCA_014379065.1 Saprospiraceae bacterium | reverse complement strand
TGCTTTTTACGTCCAAGAAGTGACACATTTTTAAAAAGTGTCACTTATACAACACAAACCCGTTTCTAATTGATTTTTAAAAAAATAAGCTTGCCAAAGTTTAATAAGAATTGCGAAGTAGCACAGACCGAAGTCCGGTCGCTTCACTCGCGTGGCTGTCGAAGCGATTTGCCGGACGAACCGTGTTCAGCACCAGTTTTGGTATTGAAGACCAGGTCATTACACACCTTATTTCTACCCAGCAACTTCCTATCCGCGTTTTCACCCTCGACACAGGGCGCAATTTTCAGGAAACGTATTCCACTTGGTCTCGAACGCTTGAACGTTACAACCAACCCATTGAAACCTATGCCCCGCAAGCCGCCGACCTCGAACAACTATTGACTAAAAAAGGCCCTAACTCCTTCTACGAATCCGTTGAAAACCGCAAAGAATGCTGCCAAATCCGTAAGGTCGAACCACTCGGGCGGGCTTTGAAAGGGCAACAACTCTGGATCACGGGCATCCGCGCCGAACAATCGCCCAACCGCCTCGACATGCGTTCCCTTGAATGGGACGCCGCGCACCAACTCCTCAAATTTCACCCGTTGTTTGACTGGACTTTTGATCAAGTGCGCGAATATGTTCGGCAGCACAATATACCCTACAACGCTTTGCACGACAAAGGTTTCGTCAGCATTGGCTGTGCGCCTTGTACCCGGGCAATACAACTCGGTGAGGATTTTCGTGCGGGCCGCTGGTGGTGGGAAGATGCGTCGAAGAAGGAGTGTGGATTGCATGAGAGGTTGAGGGTTTAGAGTTTAGGGTTGAGGGGCTCCGCTAAACGATTTCGACGCTTCCTCAACTCTAAACCCTCAACCCTCAACATTTCCCCCCTTCTGTTCCTTATGCCGCTTCAATTGAGCGGATCGCAGGCCACTGATTTTACGAGAAATATTTTCAATCAAGGGTCGAATGATATCAACTTCAGATTGGGCGAGATAATCTAAATCAACGCAGGTAATCAATAGGTTCAGAACTTCCAGGAGACTGCCATAAGCGATTTCAGAAAACCGGGCTTGGTCTTTTCCTTTCGTCCTGCCGCTTCCTTCGGCGAGATTGCAAGTGACAGAAATACTAGCTCGTCGGATTTGATAGATGACTCCAAACTTCTCATCGTTTGGAAGATTTTTAGAAAGCCGGTAAACCTGTTTGTTGAGTTCTCGGCCCAATTGCCAGACGTCTAATTTTTCAAAAGCGTAGGTGTGCATCATTTGTGATTTTTAGTGAAAAGTACTCCAAATATACTTCAAAATTTTCAAAACTGCAACCTCAAATCCATAAGTTTTCTAACCTCCAACGGTCATTCATTTAACCCCTAAACTCTCAACCCTAAACTCTCAACAATATGTCACTCAATTATCTCGACCACCTAGAAGCCCAAGCCATCCATATTTTACGGGAGGTAGCTGGGCAATTTGAACGGCCTGCCCTTTTGTTTTCTGGGGGGAAAGATTCGATTACGCTCGTAAAATTGGCCGAAAAAGCCTTCCGCCCTGGCAAGTTTCCTTTTCCATTGGTACATGTAGATACCGGGCACAATTTCCCTGAAGTCATCGAATATCGCGACAAACTAGCTGAGCAATTGGGCGAAAAACTCATCGTCCGCAAAGTGGAAGACACCATACGCCGTCAGGGTTTGAAAGACGGAACAGGCAAATATCCGAGCCGCAATGCCTTACAAACCAATACTTTGCTTGAAGTCATCGAAGAGTTTGAGTTTGATGCCTGCATTGGCGGCGCCCGCCGTGATGAGGAGAAAGCTCGGGCCAAAGAGCGCATTTTCAGCATTCGGGACGAGTTTGGTTCTTGGGACCCCAAACGACAACGCCCCGAACTTTGGGATACTTACAATGGCGCTATCCGAAAAGGCGAAAACGTCCGCGTATTCCCCATTTCCAACTGGACTGAACTCGATGTGTGGAACTATATCCGACGCGAAAACATAGAACTCCCTGATATCTATTTTTCCCATGCTCGTGATTGTGTGGTCATGCCTGGCGGCCAATTGCTGGCTATAACGCCTCATATCCGGCTTGACCCAGAAGATGTAACGAGCATCCGAGATGTACGATTTCGCACGGTCGGCGATGCAACTTGTACCGCCGCCGTAGAAAGCCATGCTCACACGGTAGAGGATATCATTCAGGATATTTTGACCACGAAAATTAGCGAACGCGGGGCGACCAGACTCGACGACCGCCTTTCAGAAGCGGCTATGGAAGACCGGAAGAAGAACGGGTATTTTTAGTATCCCGGAACTCTGTTCCGGGAACTACTTAAGGCTAATCAATCCACACCGGAACGGAGTTCCGGTGTACAACAAATTGACAATGAACATCTTAAAGTTTATCACAGCAGGCTCGGTTGACGACGGCAAAAGCACCCTGATCGGACGTCTCCTATTCGACTCCAAAGCCGTGTCGCACGACATTTTACATACCCTCGAACGCCAGAGCCGCAACAAGCCCGATGGCGAACTCGACCTCTCGCTGCTTACCGACGGTCTCCGCGCCGAGCGCGAACAGGGCATCACCATTGACGTGGCGTACAAATATTTCAACACGCCACGCCGCAAATTCATCATCGCCGACGCTCCCGGACATGTCCAATACACACGTAACATGGTGACGGGAGCAAGCAATGCCGACCTTGCTATTATCCTCGTGGATGCGCGGCAAGGCGTGGTGGAACAAACTCATCGCCACAGTCTCGTAGCGGCACTCATGGGTATACCTCACATCGTCGTGGCCGTGAACAAAATGGACTTGGTTGACTATGATGAAAAGACCTTTTACCACATCGCTGCGGAGTACCAGAAACTGGCGCAAAAACTTGATTTAAAAGAAGTTAAGTTCATCCCGCTCAGTGCATATGTGGGCGATAATGTGGTGAAACCTTCCAAAAACATGGACTGGTATGAAGGCCAAACCCTACTGGAATATCTCGAAACAGTACCCGTCAATCAAGATTGGCCAGAATACGACGCACGTTTTCAAGTGCAATATGTTATCCGTCCACGGACGGAGGAATTGCACGATTATCGGGGCTATGCAGGCGCCTTGCGCAGCGGTACTTTGAAAAAAGGCGACCGTGTGATGGTATTGCCAGCGGGTATCGAAACCACCTTAAAAGCCATTGAAGTCCACCAAAAAGAGGTTGAAGAAGCCTTCGCGCCCCAACCCGTGGTGCTGCACCTAGACGATGATATTGACCTCTCACGAGGCGACTCACTGGTACGGCTCGCGGATTTACAACCTGCTGTCACACAAGAGATCGAATTGGATGTATGCTGGATGAGCGAACGCCCGCTCAAAGTCGGCGACCGTTACCTCCTCCGCCACAATGCCACTACGGTCAAGGCTATCGTCAAGGAAATTCTGTTCCGTGTGGATGTGCATTCCTTCGAACAGCAGCCAACAGATTCACTGGCACTCAACGACATTGCCCGCATCCGAATGCGCACGGCCAAACCCCTGGTATTTGATTCGTACAAACATAACCGCGCGACCGGCAGCCTGATTTTGATCAACGAAAACACATTCGATACAGTCGCGGCGGGAATGTTGCAAGAAGTGAAACGCGAGGAGGAACTTCAAACAGAATTCGCCATTTGATAAATGTTGAGGGTTGAGGATGTTGAGGGGTTTAGAGAAGTGTGTGTAAACCCTCAACCCTCAACCTTCTCAACCCTCAACATCCTCAACCCTCAACATCCTCAACCCTCAACATCCTCAACCCTCAACATCCTCAATCCTCAACCTTCTCAACAAAAAATTATGTCACATCTGCCTAATTTTCAAGCCTATCGCTTCAATTACCCAAATCATGGGATAACTCCAAGTCAGCCCATGACTGCACGGCTCACCCCACGCCTTACTGTAGTCGGTGCGGGCATCGGCGATCCTGAACTCATCACCGTCAAAGCCATCAAAGCGCTCCAAAATGCCGACGTAGTGCTGTACGACGCGTTGGTGAATGAGACCTTGCTTGATTATGCTCCTGCCGTTGCTTCGAAGATTTATGTCGGCAAACGCCGGGGTGCAAAAGCCTACACGCAAGACGAAATCAACGAGCGTATTGTGGCTTATGCGAAGTGCTGCGGACATGTGGTGCGCTTGAAAGGTGGTGACCCATTTGTGTTCGGACGTGGGCTGGAAGAAATGCAATTTGCGAAGGAACACGGCCTCGAAACGGCCTATATCCCCGGGGTTTCCAGCGCCATCGCGGGGGCAGGTGCAGCGGGCATCGCGGTCACGTTGCGTGGGGCGAGCCGCAGTTTCTGGACGCTCACCGCCACTACTGATACGGGCGATTTGAATCCTGAAATCTATACTGCGGCGAAGACCGATGCGACAGTAGTTATCCTCATGGGGCTGGCAAAAATCCGCGAGATCGCGGCAGCTTTTCGGGCTGTTGGAAAATCGGATTTGCCAGTAGCGGTCATCCAAAACGCAAGCCTGCTAGAGCAGCAAGAGGTGTTTGGTACGGTGGCCGAAATCGCGGAACAGGTTGAGCGATTCAGCATTGGGAGTCCAGCGGTGATTATTGTAGGAGAAGTGGTGCGGCATCGAATTCCTTCCACGGAACATTTGGCGATTGCGGAATTGCTGCGGGCAGAGCGATTGGCTGAGGCGGAATTTTAAGAGAAATGAAACCTCGTAGGTTTTAAAAACCTACGAGGTTTAGATACCGAAATAATTGATTTTCAAAAAATTACAATCATGTCGAACATACTCAGCGCACCACCGCCACCCGTCGGCTTCGACACCGACTTGCTAAAAAAACTTGTCACCCAGCATTCCGCCTTGCAGCAAATGTGGCTGAGTGGCTATTTGTACGGAGTGGCTTTGCACGGTCAGTCTGCACCAAACGATTTGCAAGCACTGTTATCTGAATCTTCGTTTGCTGCTCCTGCGTTGAATGGCAATAGCAAACCCAAGATTACAGTGTTGTTCGGCTCCCAGACAGGCAACAGCAAAAAAGTAGCCAATCAAGTGGCGACCAGCGTTCGCGAACACGGCTGGGAAGTGACTGTGGCCGACTTGAACGACTATCCAACGAAGCAGTTGAAGGATGAAAAAGTCGTCCTGCTCGTTATCAGCACCCAAGGGGAGGGCGAGCCACCCGTGGCGGCAGAAGAATTTCACAAATGGCTAATGGGTGCCCGTGCTCCTAAACTGGAGGGTTTGAAATTCGCGGTCTGTGGCTTGGGAGACAGGAGTTATTTGCAGTTCTGCCAAACTGGGAAAGAATTTGATGCGCGGTTTGAAGCGCTGGGCGCTACACGGATTGCTGAGCGCGTGGATTGTGATGTTGATTTTGAGGAGGCAGTGGAGGAATGGATTGGAAAGGTTTTGGAAAACCTTCCTGTACCGGCGGCTTTAGCCGCAGGAGGCACACAAGTTGGCATCTCTAACACCAACGGGCATTATGCTGCGGCGCATCCTGCAGCTAAAGCCGCCGGTACAGGGACGTTCGACCGCAAACACCCTTTTGCTGCTCCCATCTTGGAGAAAATCCAACTCAACGGACGTGGCTCCCAGAAAGAAACCTGGCACTTAGAACTTTCGCTCGAAGGCTCCGGATTGGCTTACGAACCGGGCGATTCGCTCGGCATTTATCCCCAAAATCCGCCGTCATTGGTGCGCGAAGTGCTATACGCTGCCATGTTGAACGGCAACAAAACCGTGATTTTCAACGAAAAAGAAAACACATTGCGCCATTTCCTTCTCCGTGAGGTAGAACTCAGTGTCTTGACCCGCGAGCTCATCGAAAAGTACGCGACTTGGTCCAATAACGCGAAACTCAAAGCCCTGCTCGAGGACAATGCTGCGCTCAAACAATTCCTCTGGGGGCGTAATGTGGCTGATCTGATTCGGGAGTTCCCGGCGGCCATGTCCGAGGCTACACTGCTGAGTTTTTTGCGCAAAATGCCGCCGCGACTTTACTCCATTGCCTCCAGCCTTGAAGCGCACCCCGATGAAGTTCATCTGACCGTTGCCGCCGTGCGCTATGAATATGGCGGTCGGCCTCATCTTGGCACTGCTTCCACGTTTCTGGCTGATCGAGTGGCGGCAGGAGAATCCATGCCGGTGTTTATCGAACGCAACGAGTATTTCAAATTGCCAACCGATGACTCGACCGACATCATCATGGTAGGCCCAGGGACTGGGGTTGCGCCATTTCGCGCTTTCGTGGAAGAACGCAGCGAGTCACGAGGCGGAACCTCGCGTCAGCAAGGCAAAAACTGGTTGTTTTTCGGCAACCCTCACTTTGAAACAGATTTCTTGTACCAAACCGAATGGCTCAATCACCTAAAACGCGGTACACTCGACCGCCTGGATGTAGCCTTCAGCCGCGACCAGGCCGACAAAATTTATGTGCAGCATCGCCTCGCAGAACGCTCGAAACTGATTTACGAACGCCTTGAAAACGGCGCACATTTCTACGTCTGTGGAGATAAAGAGCGCATGGCTTCAGATGTGCAAAATGCTGTACTTCAAATCGTTGCCAAGGAAAGTGGCAAAGGCGAAGAATATGCAACTGAGTATTTGAAGGGATTGAAAAAACAGCGGCGGTATCTGGAGGACGTATATTAATCGCATGTGCATTGGCCAAACAATTCAAACTTTTCAAACATGAATAACCACTATTTCTCTCATTTGATGTCTTGTCCCGCCGGGGACATAAATTTTTGTTTTTCAGCCACAAGTACTTGACTGTCATAACATTTCAAAAAAAGCACATCATTTTTCAACATGTATAAGCAATTCTACCCCCTACTGGTTTTCTTCTTTTTTCTCTTGTCTAACGCTTCATTGTTTGCGCAAGGCGAAATCATCGCCATCAGCGGCACGGTACTGGAGCAAACGTCCCGGGAACCTCTAACTGGCGTGAGCGTCAGCATCAAAGGCAGCAACGCGGGTACTTTGAGTGACGAAAAAGGCAATTTCTCTTTAAAAACAACCTTGAAATTCCCGGCTACACTGGTCTTTAATATCGTAGGGTATGAACCCCACGAACTTAACATCGCAAATGCCACTGACCCAATTTCAATACAACTTGAGCCACAGGCAATTCTCGGCGCAGAGGTGGTTATATCCGCTTCTCGGGTGGAGGAGAGCATTTTGAAATCGCCTGTTGCAGTCGAAAAACTGGACATTCGGGCCATCAGGGAAACTCCTTCCTCCACTTTTTACGATGCCCTGGAAAATGTGAAAGGTGTACAGATGCTTACTTCAAGCATCACCTTTAAAGTTCCGAATACACGGGGCTTCAATGTGCCTAACAACTTCAGATTCATGCAATTGGTGGATGGTGTGGATATGCAGGCCGCCACGCTGGGAGTGCCGCTTGGCAATGCCATCGGCCCTACCGAACTTGACATCGCCAGTGTGGAAATAACGCCGGGTGCTGCTTCAGCACTTTATGGTATGAACGCCATTAATGGCATGGCTAACCTGACCACTAAAAGCCCATTTACTTATCAGGGATTGAGCGTGTATCAAAAAGTAGGTGTAAACCATTTGGATGGAATTGACCGCGACCCAAGTCTGCTAAATGAAACGGCGATTCGATATGCAAAAGCCTGGAATGACAAGTTGGCTTTCAAGGTGAATTTTAGCAACATGAACGGCACAGATTGGGTAGCCAATGGACTCATTGATCAGAACCCACAACACTTGAATTCTGCCAATCCACGATTCCCGGAACTGTCAGGAGAGAACAATCCCGCGCGTGATCAGTGGAGCCGTTACGGAGACGATCGTCAGGCGCGCAGTTCCATCACCATCCAGTATCTTGGCAAAGCCGAAACATTCAATGTAGCACGAACGGGATACGTCGAAAAGGATTTGCTTTATCCAACGGTGCGCAACCTGAAATTTGATGCAGGGTTATTTTTCAAACTCAGACCAAAGACAATACTGTCCTACGATTATCGGTACGGTACCATGGATGGGGTCTTTCAGCGCGGCAATCGCATCCAACTGAAAGATGTGACGGTGCAAAACCACAAGTTGGAATTGCGCAGCACCAATTTGTTGCTCCGAGCTTATGTCTTGATTGAAAACACCGGCAACTCTTACAACCTCAACCCACTCTCCTACAACCTTGACCTGAATCATGCCACCAATTCGGTGTGGGCCGGGGTTTTCAAAACCGAGTTGCAAAACCAGGTGAACAACGGGACTGATTTGGCGACTGCCATGCATCTAGCCCGCCAGGTAGCAGATACCGGGCGCGTAGAACCGGGCACACCAGAATTTGCGGCGCTCAAAAACACGATCGTCAATTCCAACAATTGGGACATCAAAGCCAATTTGCCCACAGGAAGCCCCAATGGCGGAGCAGCACTGTGGCAGCGCAGCAATACCTACCACTTTGATTTTCAATATAATTTCAGTAAAATCAAATGGGCCAATGTTTTGATAGGGGCCGATTATCGTCGCTACGAAGTCATTCCAGATGGCAACACGTTTGTGGATTTTTCCCGTCCAGTGGCCGAACGCACCCTGGTCGACGAGAACGGCAATTTTGGAAAAAATCAGATTTATACCAAGTACGGCGCTTTCGTGCAAGGCACAAAATTGTTCCTGCAAGACCGTTTGAAAGTGAATGCTTCCATCCGGGTAGACAACAATCCGGAGTTCAAACCTGTGTTCAACCCGCGCCTGGCAGTGGTGTACACGGCAGCCCAGCACCATAATTTCAGGGCTTCCTTTCAAAACGGCTACCGTTTTCCGGCCTTGTTTGAAGCCTTTTCATTTCTCAACAATGCCAGCGTGCGGCGCGTCGGCGGACTGGCTCGGGTGAACGAAGGCATTGGGTTCAACGAAAATTCTTATACGCTGGCTTCTTTCGATATATTTAATGCAGCTGTAAATGCAGATGTTGCCACACTCGGTCTTACCCGCGAAAATGCGGCTTTGAAAAACCGTGATTTGTTGAAAATCGCCAATCTGCAAAGCATGAAACCAGAAAGCATCAACTCGTTTGAAGTTGGTTACAAAAGCGTGCTTGCCAATAATCGGCTTTTAATTGATTTGGATGTTTACCTGAACCAGTACAAAGGATTTTTAGGTCAGGTGGAAGTAGCAGTACCAAAAACGGACAAGGTAGGCACCGATGCGTCTGTTTTGGATATGCTTACGCGTTCAAAGCAAGACCGATATCGTGTGTACACCAACGCCAAAAACACCTATACGAGCTATGGTTCGTCATTGGGTATCAGCTATAATTTCTTGCGGAAGTTTCTGATTTCGGGTAATCTTAACTACAACCAATTGACCAAAAACCCAACACCCGATGTGTTTTTAACAGGGTTCAACACGCCAAAATTTGTCTCCAACGTCACTTTTGGTAACCGTGAGATTGTGAAAAACTTTGGTTTCAACATCGTGTGGCGCTGGCAGGATAAGGTGTTCTGGGAAAGCACTTTGGCTAATGGGCAAGTGCCCGCTTACAATACCCTTGATGCGCAGGTAAGCCTCATGGTGCCCAAACTGAAATCGAAAGTAAAAGTGGGTGCCACTAACCTGCTTAACCAACGCTATTACCAGTTTGCGGCCGGGCCAACGATTGGTGGGCTTTATTATGTTGCCATTACCTATGACGGGACGGTGATTCGATAGGGGTTGAGGATGTTGAGGAGGTAGATGCTCACACCTGTATAGATTTTTTGGCTAGAACTTCCCGAAAGTTTCAAACTTTCGGGAAGTTTCAAACCTGTTATAGTTTTTAAAAGCATGAAATTCAGACTATTACTGTTCATTTTTAGCCTTACGGCAATCTCATTATCAGCTCAAAAAACCGTCACCACGGAAGAGCAAGCCTGGTTCGGCTTTATGAACCAAACGAGACTCTCCAATAAGTGGGGCATCTGGTTCGATGCGCACCTCCGCTTGAAAGACGATTTTGTAGGCGAGCTTTCGCAGGGCATCGTGCGCGTCGGCCCGATGTATTATCTAAGCGACGACGTGCGTCTGACTGCTGCTTATGCTTATGTCCATAATTTCCCTGCGCTCGGTCATGCGAACATCGGTCTGCCAGAACACCGACCATGGCAACAGGTGCAGTGGTTTATGCGAGGCCCGAAAGCCAGGCTGATGCAGTGGTTAAGGTTGGAAGAAAGATTTAGACGGAAAACGTTGAATGACAACGAATTGGGAGAAGGATACAATTTCAGCTGGCGCATCCGGTACAACTTCGCTTTGTTCCTTCCCATCACGAAAAAACGCTTTGAACCGGGCGGATTGCAGTTTCTCGTGAACGACGAATTATTTGTCAATTTTGGTAAAAACATCGTGTACAACCACTTCGACCAGAACCGATTTTTTGTCGGGCTGGTGTATCAAGTCAACAAACACGCACAACTCCACGGCGGCTATATGAACCTCTACCAGCAGCTTCCAATTGGAAACCAGTTCCGCAATCAACACACGGTGCGGGTATTTTACTTTCACAATATTGACCTACGCAAGTAGGCCGGAACGCTGTTCCGGCAAAATACGGAACAGCATGCTACAAAAAATACGGAACAGCGTTCCGTAATACACAAGATGCATCCACTCACTCCGCCACCCATCCCCACTTTCCGCGAAGCCCTCGGCCTCTGGCTTCGGCTGGGGTTTATCGGCTTTGGTGGACCGGCGGGGCAAATCGCCATTTTGCACGATTTTTTGGTGGATAAAAAGCGTTGGATCAGCAACTCGAAATTTCTCCACGCGCTGAATTACTGCATGCTATTGCCCGGCCCTGAAGCCCAGCAGTTGGCCACTTATACGGGTTGGATGTTGCACGGGGTGCGCGGTGGACTGGCGGCTGGAATCCTTTTTGTGTTGCCCTCGGCGGTCATATTATGGGGATTGAGCGTGTTGTATGTCACCTATGGGCACGTACCGGTAGTTCAGGCAGTATTTGAGTTTTTGAAACCGGCGGTAGTGGCGGTCGTGGCCGGGGCCATTGTAAAAATTGGGAAGAAATCGCTGCAATCTCCGCTGCACTATGCGGTGGCTGTTGCCGCTTTTGGGGCGATATACTTTTTGAATGTGCCGTTTCCGGCGATAATATTCGGGTCGTTGCTGCTGGGGACGGCGGTTTATTATTCACTAGGCCGCAAACTTCCCGAAAGTTTTAAACTTTCGGGAAGTTCAAGTACCAACGAATCCGCCTATCTCATCAATCAAAGCACCGTCGTATCAGGAAGCGGCTGGTCAGCGAACCGTTTTGTCCGACAAATAGGCGTGGCCGCACTGCTTTGGGCCTTACCGCTAGCGCTGCTTGCAGCCTTCGCACCCAACTTCGATTTTTGGAAAAAACTGTGCCTCTTCTTCACCCAAGCTGCTTTCGTGACCTTCGGCGGCGCGTATGCCGTGTTGCCTTATGTTGCCCAAGTAAGCGTAGAGCAATTCGGCTGGCTCACCCGCCCTGAAATGATAGATGGCCTGGCGCTGGGTGAAACCACCCCCGGACCGCTCATCATGGTGCTGGCTTTTGTTGGGTTCATGGCGGGGCATAATGCTTTTAACGGATCTTTGGCAGCAGCTACCTTGGGACTGGCGGTGACGGTTTGGTACACGTTTTTGCCCTCTTTCTTGTTCATTTTTGCGGGCGCGCCACTTATCGAACGCAGCCAAGCCAACCCGGCAGTGAAATCAATTTTGCAATACGCCACCTCGGCTGTCGCAGGGGTAATTCTGAGCCTTTGCCTATATCTTGGTCAAGCCGTCATCGCGCCGAATCCACCAGAAATATTATGGCTGGCCTTGGTGTGGGTGCTGGTTTCGTTAGCAGCCCTGCAATATTTCAAAGTGAATTTAATGCTCTGGATTGGGGTGAGTGTCGCGGTGGGATTGGCCAAGCATTTTTTATTATCGGTTAATTGAGGATTGGTTGATTTGTACGCTCAACATTCTCAACACCTCAACTATCTCAACACCTCAACTATCTCAACATACAATGTCCGAAAAAAAACTATCCGAGGTCGAAATCATCAAGGAAAAAAGCAATTACTTGCGCGGCACCCTCGTGCAGAGCCTCGATAATCGTATCACGGGTGCGCTCTACCCAGACGACACGAACTTGATCAAGTTCCACGGTGCGTATCAACAAACCGATCGCGACCTCGACAGCGAGCGCAAGGCGCAGAAGCTTGAACCCTTGTATTCGCTCATGATTCGCGTGCGGGTACCTGGTGGCGTGGCCACGCCTGCACAATGGCTGCGCATGGACGAACTTGCCGATAAATACGGCAATGGAACGCTCAAACTCACCACGCGTCAGGCGTTTCAATTACACGGCATCAAAAAACGCCAACTCAAGGCCACGATTCAAGGTTTCAATGAAGTCTTGTTGGACAGCATCGCGGGCTGCGGCGACGTGAATCGGAATGTGATGTGCAGCCCAAACCCTGACGAAAGTCGCGTCCATGCCGCTGTGTATCAGGTAGCCAAGGAGCTCAGCGCGGCCTTTACACCCCGCACCACGGCATACTACGAAGTTTTTCTGGATGGCCAGCCTGTGGATGAATCGCAGCCGTTTGCCTCTGCTAAAAACACTGCTGGGCAAGACGAGGAGCCTATATATGGCAAAACCTACCTGCCCCGTAAATTCAAAATTGCACTCGCTGTTCCGCCCCAAAACGATACCGACATTTTCGCCAATGACATCGGTCTGATTGCCATCGAAAAAGACGGCGAACTGGTGGGGTTCAACCTCGCAGCAGGCGGCGGGCTGGGTATGACTTTCGGGATGCCAGAAACTTTTCCTCGTTTGGCGGATATGCTTGGATACATTGACAAACAAGACATTGTGAAAGTTTGCGAGGCCATTATTACGACACAACGAGACAATGGCAACCGCGAAAATCGTAAACTCAGTCGCTTGAAATACACGGTGGAGCGCATGGGCTTGGAGGTTTTCAAATCAGAAGTGGAACGGCGCTCGGGGGTGATTTTTCAGGAGCCACAGCCCTATAAATTTGCGCATTCCGGAGACCCGCTGGGCTGGACCAAAACGCATGACGGGCGTTTCAATCTTGGCCTGTTCATCGAAGGCGGGCGCGTGGCGGATACGCCTGATTTTCCTTTGAAAACCACTTTGAAAATGCTCGCACTGGTTCATGACGGTGATTTCAGATTAACCGGGAACCAGAACCTCGTTATCGGCAATATTTCCCCACAAATGCGTCCCATCGTGGAAGCCATTTTGGAAAAACACGGTATTCTTGCTGCAACCCATCGCCAAACGGCATTGCGGCAGAACTCTATTGCTTGTGTGGCGCTTAACACTTGCTCGCAAGCATTTGCCGAAGCAGAGCGGTATTTGCCATCTTTGATAGATAAAATTGACCTGATGATCCGGGCACAGGGACTTGAAAGTGAGGCAATTAATATTCGAATGACGGGTTGTCCTAATGGTTGCGGGCGACCGTATCTGGCCGAAATTGGCTTTGTCGGCAAGTCGCCTGGCTACTACAACCTCTACCTCGGCGGGGCGCACAATGGCGAGCGATTGAACAAACTTTACAAGGAAATGCTGAATGAGATGGCTATTTTGAGTGAATTGGAGCCGATTTTGGCGCATTATGCACGCGAACGACAGCGGAACGAACGTTTCGGCGATTTCGTTATTCGGAAGGAATATGTGAAAGCGACGACACAGGGGACGAATTTTCATGATTGATCTGCATTAATGGAACACGGATTGAACGGATTAGACACGGATTTACACAGATTTTTCCCATACACTAGATTTAAAAAATCTGTGTAAATCCGTGTCTAATCCGTTCAATCCGTGTTCCATTCCACTCACGCTGGGCAAAACAAAAAATGAGCAAAGCATCTATAAAAGGCAACGATCTCTTTCCCATTTTCCTAAAACTCGAGCACTTAAACACGCTCGTGGTGGGCGGCGGCAACGTCGGTATGGAAAAAATATCGGCCCTCTTGCGCAACAGCCCGGAGGCGCGGGTCTTGCTCGTGGGCCGTGAAATTCGCAAGGAATTGCATGAATTTGTGGCCGATTACCCAAATGTGCTGCTCTCGGAACGCGTTTTTGACCCCTCAGATCTGGAAGGCAAACAACTCGTCGTCTGCGCAACCGACGACCCTGTCCTGCACCGCGAAATCCGTCGGCTGGCACACGAACGTGGCATCCTTGTCAACGTGGCCGATACTCCTGCTGATTGCGATTTTTACCTCGGCTCCATCGTCCAAAAAGGCGACCTGAAAATCGCCATCTCGACCAATGGAAAATCGCCCACCATCGCCAAGCGACTGAAAGAAACACTGAATGCCGCTTTACCTGACGAGCTGAACGAGTTGCTGCAAAACATGCCCGCCATCCGAGAACAACTCGATGGCGATTTCTCTGAAAAAGTGCGGACGCTGAATGCACTCACGGCCTCACTCGCAGCGGGTGAAGAAGTGTTGGCCACCGTAATGCCCCACCAAAACCTGGATCAAATCCGCGACCGCAAATGGCGGCGCATCGCGACGGCAGCCATGGCCGCTTTTGGTTTGTTGCTGATTTTCAATGTGATATCTTTCTATGTTCCGACCCACACCTGGACAGATCATATCGCCAGCATTGACAGTCAGTTCTGGACGTTCCTCGTGGTGGGTTTCATGGCACAATTGGCTGACGGGTTGCTGGGCATGGGATACGGGGTGGTAACGCAGATTTTCTTGATGGGTGCCGGAGTGCCGCTGGCAGCGGTAAGTTCGAGCATCCATACCGCAGAAGTATTCACAGCAGGGGCTTCCGGCTATTCGCACTACCGTTTTGGGAATGTGAACCGGCGATTGTTTCGCGTTCTTCTGGTGCCGGGCATTGTCGGTGCTATCGTTGGGGCGGTACTGCTTTCGCAATTGGGCGAGCGTTACGCGCACTATGTCAAGCCGATCATAGCAGTCTATATTTTGCTGTTGGGCATCCGCATTTTGAGCCGTGCTTTTGTAAAAGCCAAAAAACGTCGTGCGCGACGCTTGGGCTGGCTGGCAGCAGCAGGCGGTTTTCTCGACTCATTCGGCGGCGGCGGCTGGGGGCCGTTGGTAACAAGCACCTTGATTGCCAAGGGCAAAACCCCTCAGTACGTCATTGGCACGGTGAGCCTCACGGAGTTTTTTGTGACGTTTGCCAGCGCGGTCACCTTCTTTTCTTTGATTGGATTGTCGCACTGGATGGTCATTGCCGGACTGATTATAGGCGGCGTGGCGGCGGCTCCGTTTAGCGCGCGGCTGGCGGGAAAACTGCCGGTACGGTTGATGTTTGTGCTGGTGGGGGTGACGGTTATTTTTTGGAGTGCGAGGGTGTTGTGGAAGGTGTGGTGAGGGTGCTTCATTGCACTGATCCATCCGGTTGCCTACGCTACTTCAGCCACCGACGCACTACCTCCATTTTAGTCTGCTCATCAAAAATGGCTGCTACCGGGATTTTCATCCCTGCCATAACGTGGCTTTCTATTTCATCTTGGGCTGTCTTTTTGGAATACAGCCAGAATTTGCTTGTTTTTTCATCCAATAGGTACTGCTCCACGGCTTGTTTGTCCGGGTCTATAAGCCAATATTCTTGTGTGCCATTGGCGGCATAATCTTCCTTTTTGATGCCCCTGTCCGTGCTCTCGGTGCTATCGCTCAATACCTCTACGACAAAATCGGGCGCAGGATATTTCCAGGTATCCGGCTCAAACAAGCGGGATTTTTCACTTGAAAAATAAACAATGTCCGGCAAGTAGTCATTTCGTTGGAGTGCTACCAAAGTAGTTTCGTCCCGAACGACTCCGGTTGGGTGTAGCGAAATATAAGTTTGAAGCAGATAGCTTAGGCGTTGGCGGGCCTCGGTGTGTTTTTCTTTGGCTGGAAAGTGCATGATTATTTTCCCATTGATAAATTCCCACTTGTCGCCAGGCCGAATCTTTTCATAAAAGGCGGCTCGATGCAGTTGCTCGTTCTTCCAGCAGGCTTGCAATTCCTGTAGCAACTCCGGCATGCGCGGATTGTCAAGAATGGGTTCGAGGAGGGTAGTATCTAACATGCCTTTATTACAAAATTGGGGATAAATAATGGGTTTGAAGATCAAAATTTTGAGGATTTGAAGAACGGTATTGTGCATGGTCGGGCAGATTATTGGGGGAGTGGCGGCGGCACCGTTTATTGCGTGGCTGGCGGGGAAATTGCCGGTGCGGTTGATGTTTGTGATGGTGGAGTTATAGCT
>JACMMM010000255.1 GCA_014379065.1 Saprospiraceae bacterium | reverse complement strand
TCAACCCCTCAATCCCTCAACCTCTCAACCTCTCAACCCCTCAACCCCTCAACCCCTCAACCCCTCAATCATGCGCGTCCTAGTTTTTGGAAAACAGTACAAAGAAAAAGACCTGCCTCAGGTGCAGGAAGCATTCGACGCGCTCCAGGCCGAAGGCATCGAAATCAGTGTGTTCGAGCCATATCTGAAGGACATCGAGGGTCAAATACAAATGCCCGAACGCTGGGATGCATTTTCCGGTTATGAAAACTTCCGAACCCAAAGCATTGATTTTGTGATGGTTTTGGGTGGCGATGGTACCATGCTCGCAGCCACCACGCTTGTGCGCGATTCGGGAGTGCCCATGCTGGGTATCAACCTTGGAAGGCTTGGTTTCCTTGCCAGCATAGACAAAACCCATATCCGACAAAGCGTCGCGATGCTCGCAAAGGGGCAATACCGCATTGATGAGCGGAGCATGATCTACCTCGAAAGCAGCCCGCATATTTTTGGAGAAATGCCCTTTGCGCTCAACGACTGCACCTTGCTCAAACGCGACACCTCCTCGATGATCACGATCCACACCTTTTTGAATGGCGATTATTTGAGCTCCTATTGGGCCGATGGGCTCATCGTGGCGACTCCCACGGGCAGTACGGGCTATTCGCTCAGCTGCGGTGGCCCCATTATTTTCCCTAATTCGGGCAATTTTGTCATTACCCCTGTGGCGCCGCACAACCTCAATGTCCGCCCCCTCGTACTATCCGACGAGTCAGTCATTTCGTTTGAAATCGAGGGCCGCGCCGACAATTTTATCTGTTCGCTGGATTCTCGTTTCGAACTCATTGGCAACCACCACCAGTTGGCGGTGCGCAAAAATGATTTCCCCATTCGACTGGTGCAACTGCAAGACACTACATTTCTTAATACCATCCGGGCAAAACTGGGATGGGGGGAAGATGTTAGGAATTAATTGGTGATTGGTGGAATGGTGACTGGTGGATTGATGATTGGTGGAATGGTGACTGGTGGAATGGTGACTGGTGGATTAGTCTTCGTCCTTGGGTGGTTTAGATTTTTTGAGGTAGCTGATGTAGCCATTGATTAGGCGACCGCAAGAATCAATGTCATTCTTGAAATCCTTAAGACTTTCACCAGTGATGTAGTTTGTGTCGAAAGCGGTGATTAGGTGTTCGAGGGTTTCCAAAAGAGAGCCTCTTG
This sequence comes from Saprospiraceae bacterium, assembly GCA_014379065.1. Classification (GTDB taxonomy): domain Bacteria; phylum Bacteroidota; class Bacteroidia; order Chitinophagales; family Saprospiraceae; genus M3007. The sequence continues at coordinate 7,224 of JACMMM010000255.1, read as the reverse complement.
CCATCCTACAAAACCTAATATTTTCTTTGAAATAGTATCTCCCATACCCTTCTGCGATGCAGGCTGTTACGCGACGAGAAGATCGGATGATTTGATCGGATAGTTTGTATTTTTCCGTCTCTGGAAAATTGCTTTCTACCAGAACAGCTACTTTTTTCCGTAGCAGACGGGATGTCTGATATACTTCTAAATCAGTAAAAGAGCGTGTTCCCATTGGTTAATTTTTATTACAAATATAGCATCCCTCTACCAATAAAACAACCGACTAATCACCAATAAACCAATCACCAATAAACCAATCACCAATCCACCAATCACTATTCACGAAAATGCAAAACGCCCAAACGCTCGTCCTGGAAACCATCAACGGTTTGATCGAAGAAAATCAGATCGAAAAGGCTCTGGATACCTTCAAGGACTTAGACAAACAATCCGAGGCTGGTATCTGGCAAGATATCACGCTTCAATACAGCAGGTACCGTTCAGCCCTTCAAGCCCAAAATCAGGGCCGTATCTCCTTTTCGGAGTTTAGCATGATTGAAAACCAGATCAAATATGCCCTGACCGAGCTCATGAAAACAGTGCCTAGGCGATTGGAATTGAACGCCAAAATCCGTAGTGTCCAAACCTTTGAATTCGAAGTACCCGATAAACCGAATCTCGAAAAACTGCTTGGAACGAAAAGCAATTTGGTCACGGTGGATTGGCTCGAAAAAGCCCGTGTTGCCGCCAATGCGGTTTGCCGGGTCGTTTCTGGCGAGGATGTTGGTACTGGTTTTCTCACCAAAGACGGCTATGTGTTCACCAACAACCACGTTATTCGCTCCTTGGAAGCAGCCAAATCTGCGCGTCTGGAATTCAATTTCGAACTGGGCAAAACCGTCACTTCCTATCAAGTGGATGCTTCGGATTTCAAATCGAGTCCGCCCGACCAACTTGATTTCGCCAGAGTAAAAGTCATTGACCGCAGCGATGCGCCGCTCAGTAAATGGGGCTTTGTGGAATTCGACACCGAATCATTGCCACTGACAGGAGAAGATGTTACCATTATTCAGCACCCCTTGGGAGATGTGAAAAAATTCAAGTCCGATGAGGTGCTGGGGCAAGTGAATCAGTACCTTTTTTATACCACCGAAACGGAGCCCGGCAGCAGCGGCTCGCCTGTGCTCAACAAAGATTGCAAGGTGATTGCTCTCCATCACGCGGGCAAAACGATGGCAGAAGGCGGTTTAGTCATCAATGCCAATGGGACGAAGGCAGGCGCCAACCGGGGCATTCTTTTTCGGGATATTTTTGCTTTTATTGGGAAATAGGGATTGTTAGGATGTTGAGATCGTTGAGATGTTGAGGTTGTTGAGTGCAAAACCTCAACAATCTCAACATCTCAACAACCTCAACATCCCCAACATCCCCAACAACCCTCACAACAAATCAACAACTTTTAGTCCACACACCTACTATGCCACTTCCTAAACCACTGTCAGACATAAAAAATGAGTTGGGGGATTTTGTCGCGGCTTCAGAACCGCAAAATGCCCTCAAATATCTTCAAGACCTGCTCCCAAATGGCTCAGGGAAACATACGCAAGCCACTTTGATCCAAAGCAAATTGAGCAACGCCAATCAAAAATATCAAACGGGTCAAATCAAATTTGATGATCAAACCGTAGAGATTGCTCAAGTAGCTGCCGCCATTCTGGATATGGCGAACAGCCTCTCTGAGTCGGATTTTGATTGGACACCGGCTAGACCTATAGCGGCAATCCCAAAGTTTGTGGTCATTTATAATGAGCTGGACAAGCCACATTTTGAGATGTTGCAGAGGCAATTGTCGGTTTTAAAGCGATTTAATAAAATTCGATACTACGATGTTTACGACATAGAAGCCGTGGATTTGGTAAAAAGCGCAAAAGAAGAGATTGCCGACGCAGATTATCTCCTTGTGCTTATTACGCCCGACTTGTTCAACGAGAAACCGATAGACTGGTTTGCGGTGGTGTCGCATGCTTTGGGTGAGGGGAGACGGATGATTCCTTTACGCATTAAAAATCTCGGTTTTGAAATCCCGGAATTGGAAAAACTTAAATCGCTGCCTTCCATGGGTAATTGGGTGTCTGACCTTCCAAATAAAGATTCAGCGTACGCTGAGATCGTGGGAGAGCTAAGGAAGTTGTTGCCAAAGTGACGAATTTTCATTCTCTGCCTTTGATTTCCTCCGTGTTCCATACATTTGCGGACTTTTTTCGGAAGGTCTAATGATTTCCGTAGCACAAAAACACCCGCTCATTCAATAACTCACTCATTTTCAAGAGGTATGCAAAGCAAAGGCGTAGTACGTTTTTTCCTCATCGCACTCACTATCGTGTGCCTGTACCAGTACCTGCTCGTCATTCCGACGAACAGCATCGAATCCGATGCGCGAGCCTACGCGGAAGAATGTTCTGGCAAAAACCCCAAACTCGGCAAGCAAGGATGCTATGCCCAGTATCTGGATTCTCTCTCGACCGAAACGGTTTTTGAAATCCCGCTCATCAAAAAATTCACCTATGCCGACTTGAAAAAAAGCCAATTGGCCATGGGTCTTGACCTCAAAGGCGGCATGAGCGTATTGCTCCAGGTAGACTTGCGCCAATTCTTGGAAAGTCTGTCGGGCAATAGCGCTGATCCGGCTTTAGCCAAAGCGCTCGACCGTGCCGCCGAACTTCAAAAATCGAAGCAAGGCGACTACATCACCCTTTTTGCGCAAGCATGGAAGGAATTGGGGGAAGGTCGTTCTCTGGCATCCATCTTTGCCCGCAACGAGGCCAGCGGCATCAAGTTCGATGCCCCAGACGCTGATGCGATCAACACCATTCGCACCTTGGCGAACGGCACGGTGAACGAGACCTACAAACGCCTCAAACAGCGTATCGACAAACTCGGCGTAGTACAGCCCAATGTCAGCCTCGACGCTGCCCGTGACCTTATTCAAGTAGAACTACCTGGCATCGACAATCCGAAACGTGCCCGGGAATTGCTCCAAAGTCAGGCAAAATTGGAGTTTTGGGAAACCTACCGCATACAGGATGCAGGCATCATACAAGGTTTTACCAGTGCCGACGACCTTTTAAAGGCCAACCAAGCAGCGGTCAGCGGTCAGGTGATCGAAAAAGACACCTTGTACGAATATCCTAAAGGCCCTGATGGGCAGATGGACAGCACCAAGGAAAAAGTCCCAGTGATAACCGATCGCTTGAATACCGACTCGGTGGCTGGCCCGCTTATTTCTTTGTTGAGTCTCAACGGACAAGGCGGCTCGGTGTTGGCTTGGGCAGACAAGAATAAGATGCGCCAAATTGACACGTTCTTAAAACGGCCCGATGTGCGGACCAAATTCCCGGCCGATATAGGATTCCGCTGGAGCCGCAAGCCAGTAGACGATGCTCAAGGCGCTACGGAAAACCTCAACGGCAAATACGAACTCTACGCCGTCAAAAAGCGCTCTGGCTCTAACATTGCTCCGCTTGATGGATCCGTTGTCACCATGGCCCGGGCCGACCCAGACCCGACCACCGGCGAAATTCAGGTAAGCCTGCAAATGAACAACGATGGCGCCAAAATATGGGCCGACATGACCACTAAAGCCGCCAACAACGGCAACCGGGAAGTGGCCATCCTCCTTGACGATGAAGTCGTTAGTGCCCCTCGGGTAATCAACCCCATCACTGGCGGGAGCACCTCGATCACGGGTGGATTCCAACTTGAAGAAGCGCAGGATTTGGCCCAAATCCTTCAGGTCGGCAAACTTCCGGCAGGTACGCACATCGTGCAGGAAAGCCAAGTAGGGCCTTCATTGGGCGCAGACAACATCAGCAAATCGTTGATGACGATGATATTATGTGTGCTTTTCCTCTGCGCGTTCATGGTGGTGTACTACAACAAAGGTGGCTGGATGAGCGTGATCGCATTGCTCGCCAATATCTTCTTTATCTTGGGCACCCTGGCCTCGATGGGTACGGTACTTACCCTGCCCGGCATTGCCGGTATCGTATTGACTTTGGCTACCGCCGTAGATGCGAACGTAGTCATTTACGAACGGATCCGGGAAGAACTGCGGAATGGGCTGCCAATGGTAAAAGCAGTTTCTACAGGCTTCACCCGTGCGCTTCCGGCCATCATTGACGCTAACGTTACGGTGTTGCTGACTGCCGGCGTACTCATCTATTTCGGCCTGGGCCCCATTAAAGGTTTTGGTACGGTGCTTTTGATCGGTGTGCTCTGTTCTTTGTTTACGGCTGTTCTTGTGGGTCGCTACATCACTGAATGGTGGATCAGCAAAGGCCGCGAAATCAACTATAGCCGTCCATGGTCAGAAACTTGGCTGGTAGGCTTCCACTATGATTGGATTGGCAAACGCAAATATGCGTACGCCGTTTCGCTTGCCATCATCGCCATTGGAGTGGCTTCTTTCTTCATGCGTGGATTCGAGTTAGGGGTGGATTTCAAAGGTGGCTATTCATATAATGTACAGTTTGACAAGCCTGTTGAAATTGAGCAATTGCGCGGTCCGCTTGCCACAGCATTCGGCGGCAACCCAATCATCAAAGCAGTAAACACTGCGAACACATACAATATCACGACTTCTTACCTGATTGATGAACAAGGTAAAGAGGTAGTGGATCGTGTTTCGGCAAAACTGCATGAAGGACTCACAGCAGCTGGTGTCACGTCTGATCTTGAATCGTTCAAAAATACCAGCAGCAGCGGTACACACATTGTGTCGTCAAGCCAAGTAAGTGCTACCGTTGCTGACGATATTCGAAACTCCTCTTTCCTGGCAGGAGCCTGGGCATTGGGCTTGATTTTCCTGTTCTTGTTGATCCGTTTCCGTCGCTGGCAATTCTCGCTCGGCGCCGTATTGTCGCTGTTGCACGATGCACTGATCATGCTCACCTTCTTCACGTTGCTGCATGGCCTTGTGCCGTTCTCGCTGGAGATTGACCAAGCGATCATTGCGTGTATCCTAACGGTGATTGGTTACTCGGTGAACGATACTGTGATCGTGTACGACCGTATCCGTGAGTTCATGGGCATGTTTGCAGGTCGCAAGAAAGAAGAAGTGTTCAACATGGCCATCAACACCACCTTGAGCCGGACGCTTATCACCTCGGGCACGGTGTTCATTGTGGTATTGCTCCTGTTCCTCTTTGGTGGTGGAGCAATCAAAGGATTTGCTTTTGGTATGATGATCGGCGTTCTTTTTGGCACCTACTCTTCCGTTTTCGTGGCCTCGGCCCTTGTGGTGGATTTCATGAAAGAAGATGTGATCAGTGGCAAAGCCGTTCAGGCTGCTCCTGAAAAACTTGCCGTTGAGAAGGCGGTCAAAGGGAAGAAGGAGAAGGTTTAAGGATTAAGGATGTTGGATATTGGACAATGGGTATTGGACCCTCCTTCGCTTTTACTCGCCTTAGCCTTTTCATTCGCCTAAGTTTTAGAAATTAAAAATCAACAAAGCCCCTGCTTACATTGTGAGCAGGGGCTTTTCTTTTTTCATCATATCTGCCACGCTTGGTGTTGTCAACAAGCGTGATGGGGTTTAATCCTCGATTGCCTCAATGCCAAGTTGTTTTAGCCGCTCGAGGTTTTCCCTCATAGCGTTGAGTTGTTCCGGAGAGTGTCCCTGCCAATCCGTGAGCTCCGCAATAACCCGAAGCGGGTCCTTGGAACGGTATGATTTTGTTGGGTTTCCGGGAAATTTCTTGTCCGTCAAGTTGGGGTCATCTTCTATTGGACCGGTTGGTTCTATGATGTAAATTCTGCCAGGTCCTTCTCCCAATGCCAGTTCGGCGCCCCAAATGGCAGCATCCATGGTAGCGGTTAGATAGACATAGGCAGCCTTCTTGTTCGTGCCGTAGTTTGAATTGAAGCCGGGTTCGATCAGCGCTCCCGGTTTAAGATTGACCTTTGTGCCGTGGTAGAACTGCTGTGAGGTCAAGTCGGGATTTGTATCGTTTGGTAGGTCCATATTTTTTGCGTGTCCGATGGTTGTTAAGCTATTTTTAAGGTGTTTTGGGCACGTTTCTCAATCTCCTGCGCGATGGTTGTCCAAACCTGGTCTCGGTCGCCATTCTCTTTTGAGAACGAGATGACTGGCTTGCCATCTTTCGGCATCGCTTGAATATCTTTTAGGACTGGCTCACTTTGCCACAGACATGGACGAACGATAATCGGGACGACTCGCGTTTGCATTTCCTCGCGTCGTTTTAAAAGATTGGGTTGTTCTTCCTCTTGAATGAAATTCGACGCGAGATAATCGGCGCTGATGAGCAACAGGGCAAGGTCACATTCATCCATAGCGGTTTGGATCGCCTTGTGCCAATCCTCACCTGGTTCAATAAGGCGGTCTTGCCATGCGTCCACGATGCCGTGACGCTTCAAACCCGCGAGCATCTTCACCAACTCATCTTTGAATGCTTCGTCCTCATGTGAATAGCTGATAAAAATTTTGAGCGCGCCGCGTTTAGGCTCGGCTTTGACGACGGGTATTCTTTCCCACTGTTCATGCAACGACTGGCGCAATGGTTCAAAACTCTTGTGATCAAGTGGAATGGCATAAAGATTCATCACGAGGTTGAATAAACTCACGCAGTAATGCGAATCGTCGCAGAAATCTCCCGACTTACATAGTCTGATTTCGTGCTGATTCATCCTGCCTTCGCAACCAAGGGAAAGGACTCTTTTGTTGCCATCACTTAATCGTCCACGAATTATTTTGATGTCGTTTTCGAGTACAGCCGATGACGATTGAAATGCTTTTTCATAGGCTGAGGAATTCAGCACGATCACAAAATCGTTGGGCTGCACCTGAGTTGCTTGTTCGACGACGAACACGCCCGCGTCATGCAAATCGCGGATGAGTTTCTTTGCCCATTCTTTTTGTTCAGGCAGGCAACTGAGATATGCGCGGGGTGTCGCCCAGCTGCGCCGGTAACTTTTAATATTGGTGAGGTGTTTTTCGTAGGAACTGCGCAGGCGCGCCATCGCTTCTTCGCGTTGGAGCCATGGTGATGCGCCGATGCCGATGGTCTGTTCTTGTTTAAACTCAGGAAGTGGCACTTTCTCATCGCATGCATAACAGAACACGAATTTCTGATTTTCACGCAAGCGGCTGATAAAAGTATTGCGCTCGATTGGATGTCCTTTTGGACAAACAGCCGGCGGAAAGCGCGTCACTTCCACATCACG
>JACMMM010000254.1 GCA_014379065.1 Saprospiraceae bacterium | reverse complement strand
TCCGCCATTTCAACCATAGGACTTGTAAGTGGGGGACTCAAACTGGCGTCAAGTGATTTTGGCTGAGAAGCTTCACCGCATGCCGAAATGAGGAGTAGTGAATTAAAAAGCAGTGCAATACGTAGGGCAGTGTTCATTTCCAAAATTTTAAAATGAGAAATACTTTGCCGCTTCAACGCATTGTCTTTTGGTCATTTATAAAGGTGAAAGACTTTGACAACAATTTAATAGTTGGCGTGCATCAAACGAGATTGGACAACCTTCGGGGTCAAATCAGTACCTCCTAAAATTGCGTAGGTCGGGCCAACAGCGCAACAAAAGCACTCCAAACCTTTCCCAAAATCGGGTAAGCCAAATATAGGACTCCCCAAAAGGTAAGCCAACGAAACATTTTGGAAAGCCGCTCCGTGCCTTCAAGAAGGGCGTCATCATCGGTTTGGCTGTATTTCAGAAGTTTCCAGCTTTTATAGCCCTCTATAACCGCGCGGGCGAAACAGTAAACAATAGCAGAAATCAGCAGCAAATTGAGCAGCCTATAAAGGTTTCCACCTTCCAGGAGATAGAAATCTCCTTTTTGTCGCTGCATCCAAAACCAAAGCTGAGACAAGACCGAAAGCGCCGCTACCGCAATGCCCACTACCATGCACAGCAGCATCAAGGGCATCCCGACCCGGGCGGAATTGCGCAGTTGTTCCAACAATCGCTCGGTCAGCCAAAGACCTTGGTTTTCAGCGTTTTCGGTCAATTCTTGGGGCATATCGTTCTCAAGATTTTCCATAAGATTTTGTATCTAAAACTCGTAGGGTTTTTAAAACCTACGAGGTTTGCGAGATTAATATATTACTCCGATTGAAGCGGATTTTCATAGGGCGTATTGTATTCCGACATAATCTGAAAGGTGTTGTACCATCCGATTGCGGCTGACCAGAGCCAGAGCGCTGCAACCACCAAGCTCAAAACCAAAAAACGGTGCAAGTGTCGGAAGGCTTTTTCAAGTAAAAGTTGGTCTTGTCCTGCCAGCGCTCGTTCCAAATCCTGCGCAAAACGGAAACAAAAATAGCCCAGCAGAAGGATGGGAGAATAGAGCAACAGAATCCCAATATGCATCAGAGCGCCTTGATAAACTACCATGTCGGAGGAATATATCTCAAATTGCTGGTAAATCATCCAGCCGTAATAAGCCCAAATGGCAAATGCAAAGCGTTTGGCCCAGGGCACGGTTTCGGCCCAATAGCCTTCCATCCATTGTCCGGCAGGGCGTTCGTCGTCGGCAGGAGTGAAGTCGGTAGGGGCATCTAAGGGGGTGTTTGTCATGTTTTAAATTTTGGATTTACGATTTTGGAATTACGATTTTCCCTGGCCGTGCAAAACTAGTGAACAAGCCCCATTCGAGATCTTTTAATCGTAAATCCAAAATCGTAAATCCAAAATCAACTTACTTCCACCACCACCTTCCCCATCGTCTTCCCCGTCTGAAAAAGCCGCACGGCATCAGGTAATTTTTCAAAGGGGAAAACATGTCCCACATGTGGAGGGGCAAGGTTCAACGCTTCGAGTTCGACCAACAGACTACGCAGCAGGTCGGCGTTTTCATACAACCAGATCAGGTTGAAACCCAACACGGCGCGGTTGGTTTCTACCATCCGTTGCGGGTCTACTTTGGGTCGGGTAAAAAAGTGCCTCAGGAGGTGGAGTTTGTTTGGGCGGTCGCTGGCAGTAGCATAGCGGGCTGAACCAAAAACCACAGCCCGACCCATCGGCGCGAGCATGGAGAAAGGAATGCTAAAAAATGGCCCGCCCACGCTGTCCATCAGCAAATGAAGGGGCTTTCCGTCAAGCGCTGTTTTGAGTTGTTCCTTAAAATCCTTGCCACGCACGATGACATGATCATAGCCTTCCGACTTTGCAAAATCTACCTTAGCCGCACTGCCAACAGTGCCGATCGTGAAGCAACCATACGCCTTGGCAATCTTCAATGCCTGCAAGCCTACGCCCCCCACTGCGCTGTGTATCAATACATTCTGCCCGGGCCGCAAAGCCCCCAAAGTCGCCATGCCATAGAAGGCTGTGAGCGTTTGCACCAGATAGGCTGCGCCTGTTTGAAAATCCCATTCGGGCCGGAGCGGGATCGCATAGCGAGCATCAATATTCAAGTGCGTGGTGTAGGCCCCAAAGCGCGTCACGCCCATAATGCGGTCGCCGGGACGAAGATGGGTGATGCCTTCGCCCACAGCTTCCACGACACCGGAATACTCCAGACCGGGCGTGAATGCACCTTTGGGCGTTGCGCCGTAAAGTCCCCAAATCGCAAACACATCGGCGAAATTGAGGCCGATGGCGCGCACGGCAATCTGAACTTCGCCGGGAGCAGGTGCGGGGAGTTCGAAGGTTTGGATTTTAAGGTCGGCAAGGTTGCCAGCGCGGAGGGAATAGGATGAGGTGGTCAATTTGTGGATATATTCAAGGTGAATCAAGTTAGGAGGCAACTTCAAGTTGCCTCCTAACTTCTGCCTAAAGTGTATGTACCGGCGGCTTTAGCCGCAGGAATACTTGGCTTAAGGCCAGACTTTTATTAAAATCAAATCCACGGATTCAACGCTGCGTTCCTGCGGCTAAAGCCGCCGGTACATGGAGGGCCATGGCTGGGCAAAATTCGTATAGATTTAGCAGATGGAGGGTACTTTCAAAAACTTCATCTATAGGTGCCGAAATAAGAATGGTTTCGTTTGTGTACGGATGCCGAAACGACAATAACATACTGTGCAAGAACATTCTGTGCAAGTCGAAAACATCGCGGAAATACGAATTGTGCTTAACGTCGCCGTGGCGTTTGTCGCCGATGACAGGGTAGTTGAGGTGGGCAAAATGTTTGCGGATCTGGTGGCGGCGGCCTGTTTCCAATTGCGCTTCTATGAGGGAAAAACGCGCGGTTTTGTGTCGCAGTCCAATGGGATGGTCTATTTCTGAAGTGCCAAGACGGACAAAGTGCGTAATGGCTTCGAGTCGCCCCTTACCTGAGTCGGGGTCGTCGAGCGCGTAATCAACCGTACCTGTTTCGGGCACCCAGCCGCGCACGATGGCGAGGTATTTTTTCTCTACGGTTTTGTCCATTACTTGCTCGCCGAGGAGCCCGGAAGCTTCGGCGTTTTTGCCAAAAATCAACACACCTGAAGTGGCGCGGTCGAGCCGATGCACGGGGTAAACGCGCTGCCCGATTTGGTCGCGCAGGAGCTGCACCACAAACACATTGTCCTCACTAATGCGGGTGCGGTGCATGAGGATTCCCGGCGGCTTGTTGATGGCCACAAAATGCTCGTCGGAGAAAAGTATGGAGAAGGGGGACATTTTGACTGGCAGCGATTGAAGCACAAAGGACGGGTTTTCCGGTAAATGAAAAGGCCCATGCTGCATCCGCGGCATGGGCCTTATTGGTTAGGGGGTGTTACAAGTCGATATTTTTTCACGAATGACTCAATTGTGTGTGTTATGCATCAATTTATTCTTGGCAGAACCAGATGTCGGTTCCTTTTTCCCGTACCATTTTGCCTGAACAGAAATCGGAGGTTTTGTAATAAACCAATTCCAGTCCGTGTTCATGCAGATCGGCTTCCCGGAGGCGCAATAGCGCGACCGTTTCGTCAAGTTCTTCGCTTGTCATGGCGAAAATGCAGATCCAATAGCGGTCAGCTTTGTCAAGATAGGCTTCAATTTTTCGTTTAGGGTAAATCTTCTGAATGTCCCGAAAAGTGACATAGTCGGTTTTTTTCAAGCAGATCATGTGCGGATTTTTCTGCGATTCGTTCTCTTTTACGGGTGCTGCTATCTTCATGGGTTCTTCCTTGTTTTCACTTACGGCGCCAATGGTTCCGTTTACAGTTGGAATCTTTTCCGGCGGGGCTGCGTCCATATTGTACTTGTAGTACACGCCAGCTGCAACAACACTTATTGCCAAAATCCCGGCAAAAAATGATCTCACCAACGCTACAAATCCAGCACCTTGAGGGCGGTGTCCATAGGGATCTCCATATGGAGCATAGGGAGATGGCCGATATGGAGGGTGGTAAGGGGTATCATAAGCATCGTTCTCGTCATCGTCTTCGCGATAATGGCGGTTGGATGCGCGGCGGCGGTTGTCCCTATATCTGTCGCGCGGGTTGCGACGTTCGTCACGGTCGGATGACGAACTGGACATAGCAGTAAGGGCAACCAGTAATAGGACCATAAAACCAAAATATTCCATAGCACAAAATAAGTTTTGTACTCCTATGCCACCACAGCCAGCGACTTCGGAGGAATCGGTTATGGATTAGTGTGTCAAAAAAGTCTAATGAGGCTTAATCGGTTTTCATCAGTATTTGGTAAACCAGATTTGAGAAAGAACTTTTGAAATCATTTGGATATTGGCCTGACGAAATTATAGGCAAGAAAGTATTGAATACAAATTGCTTTCTACAAATCATCAAAAAAGACCATCAAAGGGCTGAGCGACCCCTAAAAAACAAACTATGGCAGATTCGTTCCATCTTTGACTCCATATTTGAAAAAATGACCTTTAAACTATGATACATTCCTACTTCCGCCTGCTGCTTTTCTGTGGACTCAGCTTTTTGGGTTCGAGTGCTTTCGCACAACCCGTCACGGTCAACTACACCCCCTCAACCCAAGACTTTGCCAATCCGGAACGCGGATTTATGCAATTTACGGAAACGACTTCCAGCAGTTATTCGCCCCTCAATGCCACGGATTTGGCCTTTTGGCGCACCCTCAACCAGCCCTTCGGCGCTGATTACGCCATTTACTCCACGCTCGGCTATCGTGGCTTTTATCTGGAAAGTTTTACAAACGGCCCGATTTCCAATGCCTACTTGAATGCTATGCAACAAGATTTTGCGGCTGCAAGACAAGCGGGTGTCAAATTGGTGCTGCGTTTTGCCTACACCCACAAGGACACACCTCCTTATGGGGATGCGCCAAAAAATATTGTTTTGCAGCATATCGCACAGTTGAAACCCGTTTTGCAGGCAAACGCGGACGTAATAGCCGTGTTGAATATGGGTTTTATTGGCGCATGGGGCGAGGGCTATTACACGGATTATTTTGGCGACGCTTCGCAGCCCCCCTACGGATTGACAGCTCAAAACTGGAACGACCGAACCGAAGTGTTGAATGCCATGCTCAATGCGCTGCCTGCCGACCGTGCAGTGCAAGTGCGCGTTCCACAGATGAAACAAAAGGCTATCTATGGCGCAGCAGCCCCAACAAGCTCTGCCCCACTAACCACCAATGAAGCTTGGCAGAACACGCCCAAAGCCCGCATCGGCTTTGCGAACGATTGTTTTTTGTCGAGTTTTGATGATCAGGGCACTTATGTAAATTATGACCCTAATTCGTCTGGCTGCGACACCTGTGTGCTCAAGCCTTATTTTTCTACCGACAGTCAATTCGTGCCCGTCGGTGGCGAAACCTGTATTGACTGGAATCCTTACTCGGATTGCGTGGGGCAGCCAGGTGGCGGAGCTCAAAATGAAATGGCTCGGATGCACTTTTCTTACCTGAATGCTGGTTGGAACAACGCCGTCAACAACGACTGGGTCAGCGGAGGATGCATAGATGAGATAAAACAGCGGCTTGGCTACCGGCTTGAACTTCAACAAGGAGAATTCCCCACTGAAGCCCGGCCAGGGCAAACCATTTCGATAAAAATTGACTTAAAAAACAAGGGTTTCGCTGCGCCGTTCAACCCTCGCCTGGTGCGGCTCTTGATGCGAAATATAAGCACCAGCGACCTTTGGCAGGTTGATCTTCCCAACAACCCACGTCACTGGCTGCCCGGCAACCAAATACATCTCATTCTACACACCTTTTGTCTGCCACCAGATATGCCCACTGGGAATTACGAACTCTTGCTACACCTCGCCGATCCGTATCCCACCCTGACCAACCGTCCGGAGTATGCTATCCGATTGGCCAATGAAAACACTTGGGAATCGGCGACCGGGTTCAATCGGCTTTTGCACCAAATTGCCGTTAACAATTTGGCAAACAATCCAGTATGCAGCGGGAGCGAAACCTGTTTTCAACCGGCCATTTTGACTGCCCCGACAGCTGATTTTACGGCCACTGCGGCCACCGGTTGTACGCCCCTTACGGTGACTTTTTCGAACCAAACAGCCTCTTGTTGGGAATACCAATGGTCGTTTCCAGGGGGCACGCCCGCCACTTCGACCTTGCCCAACCCTACGGTGGTTTATCAAAACGCAGGTGCATTCGATGTAGGCTTGTCTGTGACCAATGCCGCAGGTACAGGGACAAATTTGAAAAATAATTACATCGTAGCGGCCTCCACAGTGCATGTCAATGAAACGCACAGGATGTGCCAAGGAGGCTCTGCTACCTGTGCAGGGGAAGAATTCTTCGCGCCGGGCAACTTCCCAATCACGCTCACGACCGTTCAAGGCTGCGACAGCGTGGTACACTGCAACATAACCGTGGTGCCGACCTATATAGGCCAAACTAAGTTCGTAAACCTCTGCTTTCCTTCAACCTATCAGGTCTGCGACGAAATATATGATCAGACCGGTATTTACGCGACAAATTGTACGGGCTTTCTGGGCTGCGACAGCATCGTGAACATTGACCTGGCCGTGATGCGTCCTATCGCACAGATTGCCCCACCGCCCGCACTGAGCTGTGAACCGAATCCTGTCGTCACCCTCAGCAGCACCGGTTCCAACCTGAACACCGCCACTGGTGGCCAGACACTTTACGAATGGACCGGCCCAGGGATTGTCGGTGCGAACAATCAGCCTACGGTGCAGGTGAACCAGCCTGGCCAATACTGCCTCATCCTGAAGCATGGGCGCGGGGGCGTGTTCTGTGCCGACACGGCCTGCGTGATGGTATCTGTAGGCCCTGTGGCCTCATTCGTCAACGGCATTTTGATTTCGACTCCTGCGACGACTTATCAATGGCTGCTGAATGGCAACCCCATCCCGGGAGCGACTGGGCAGACTTACATTCCAACAATTTCTGGGGATTACGCAGTACAGGTGGATTGTCAAGGCGCGGGTGGGATAGTTTCAAACCTTGTTCCAGTGGTGGTCTGTACGCCACCGAATGTGCAGATTTGGAACCCTTCCAATCTTCCAATTTGCGAAGGTGAATCAGAGACACTGTGGGTTATTCCTGGAAATTTCACCAACTATACCTGGTATAAGAATGGGATAGAAATTCCAGGAGCACATGGAGACAGTTTAATTGTCAGCGATCTATTTGGCATTTACAAGGTATTCTGCACGGATGCTTTGGGTTGCGGCAATTTCTCTCAAGAAGTGTCTTTTTTGGTTATCCTTTCGCCTATCGCAAGCATCGGCGCTTCCGCTCAGGAGGTTTGCATCGGTGGTTCGATCACACTTATTGGCAATGGGGGCGCTAATTATCAGTGGCTTTTGCCAAATGGAGATGTGGCTTTCAATCAAGTTGTTAGTATTACTTCGGCGAGCCTCTCCAATGCTGGCACATACCAACTGACAGTGACCAGCAACGGTTGTTCAGCCACAGCCACGTTTTCCCTGCCAGTGAATCCTTTACCAACCCCGGTCATTCAACCCCCAAGCCCTATTTCGCTTTTGTTCGGTGAATCCATCTTGTTGGATGCTGGGACAGCATTTGCGTCCTGGCTTTGGAATACAGGAGCAACCACGCCACAAATTACCGTGTCAGATTGCGGTGAATACTCGGTAACAGTAGTAGATGACCATGCTTGCTCGGCCACGGCTTCGGCGGTGAAGGTTTCGGTAAGCCCGGTAATCACATTTGCCAACGGTATTTTGACTTCGACCCCAGCGACGACTTATCAATGGCTGCTCAACGGGGATACGATTCCGGGAGCGACGAACCAGGCTTTTGTTCCGACTGTTACGGGCGATTATACGGTGCAGGTGGATTGCCCGGGGACAGGCTGGGTAATTTCCAATGTGGTGCCCGTGGTCATTGTGGGCGTTTCCGAAACGAGTTTGGGTCGTTTGAAAATTTATCCAAATCCGCTTCCGTCACAGGAAAGTGAATTGGTTATAGAACTGCAAGGTCTTGATAAACAACCGTTCATGCTTATACTGACAGATATTGCCGGGCGGGAGGTTTTGCACAAATCTGTGGCGTATTTTTCTGAAAAAACAATTTTGGGGACGGGGCAAATGCAAGCAGGTTCCTATTTCGTGCAATTGTGGCAAGAAGGGCAATTGAAAAGGATAGGCATGTTTTTGAAAATTTGATCATGAAAAGTTTGGCAAAATCTGTCCTTTTTTTTGCGAAACCAACCGGCCTACCTTTACCTCAATCGTTGCGCAATCCATGGTTCTTCTGACTAAGCGAACGCAATAACCACTTTTTTCAATCAGATTTCCAATTTACTCACGACTATCAGCTTCTATTCAAAAAAACATGAACCAACCTACATTTCTTGCTTCCCTGTTCCTGAGCTTCTTTTGGAGCAACCATGCCATTTCGCAATGCAACCAAAACCAATGCACCGTGCCAACTCCTTCTGTGGACGCACAAGAAGCCTGTATTTTGCCAAACCCCGCAGCGTTGAACTGCTATAATGGAGCAACGTTCATCAGTACTCCAGTATCTTTTCCGCCTGCCTGGTGTACTACCATCGAAAACAATCACAGCTTTGCCTTTATCGCAGATTCAAACACGGTAACTTTTAGAGTGTGTACTGATGGTTGCGGACCGGGAGGAGCGATCCAAGCCGCAGTCTTATCTACTAATGATTGCATCAATTTCACTTTTGTATCGCCTTGTCTTGGAAACATCGTTTCCGGAACCTGTGAAGACTTGGTGGCAAGCGGCTTAATTGTAGGGGAAGTTTATTATCTCATGATCGATGGCAGTGCAGGGGCTTTATGCGATTACACGATTAATGGAGCCAACCCAATCGCAACATTCGATAACGGCATTTTACTTTCAACACCAGCATCGACTTACCAGTGGTTGCTCAACGGAGATTCGATTCCCGGGGCTACGAGCCAGACTTTTGTTCCATTGGTTTCAGGAAATTACTCGGTGCAAGTGGATTGCCAGGCGGGTTGGTCCATTTCCAATGTAATTTCGGTGGTCCTTGTGGGGCTTTCAGAAGCTACGCTGGGGCAATTGAAAATCTACCCAAACCCGGTTTCGGAACATGAAAGCAAGTTGACCTTGGAATTGCAAGGAATTGATCCACAGGTATTCACACTTACTTTGACAGACCTTGCGGGGCGGGAATTTTTGCGCAGATCGGTAGCGGATCTTTCTGAAAAAACGATTTTGGAAACGGGCGATATCCCATCGGGTTCTTATATCGTGCAGGTATGGCAAGAAGGAAAAATGGTGGCCACAGGTATGTTCTTGAAAATTTGAAGGATGTTCAGATTGGCTGCGAAACCTCGTAGGTTTTCAAAACCTACGAGGTTTAAGAAAACCTACTGTACTTGAATTTCTGAACTTTGGTAACTTTCGCCGCGAAAAACCTCCCAGCATCTAACATTGAAATTCTAAACAATATGCCTATTCAGACGGAAAATTGGACTTACGCCGAATTCCACGCTTTTGTTATGCTTTATGCCGCCAATACAGACGGACGCATCACGAGAGCAGAAGAAAACCTCATTGCTCCCAGCCTTACCTCTGAGGAATACGCCCGAATCAAGTCAATTTTTATGGGCTGCGACGATGCCTCCGCTTTGGACATTATCCTTTCTTACAAAGACCAATATTTCGCGACCCAAGCCGACAAGGACAAAATCCTGGAGGATATGATGGATATCTACAAAACTAATCCTGCAGTCGGCCAAGTCGAACGCGAAATGTTGCATCTTTTTGAGCGAATGCTTTAGGCGCATAAATTAAACAGGAAAACCGCAAAACCGGAGAACCGCAAAATTTAAAACTCTTCGCAGTTTTAAATATTGCGGTTCTCCGGTTTTGCGGTTTTGCTGTTTATTGCAATTTGAATTATTCGCAGTCTTCCTTCAACTGGCGCAGCTCCTCAGGGCTGTTTACCGTCACCAAAGAGCCGTCGTCCTCCATTCTTACAGTGATTGGGAATGCGATTCGTGGACGCTGTGTAGCTCCTAGGTTGTTTTGTCTCCAGGTTTGGATCAACTGACGAAAGGCCTGGCGGTCGGCAGCCACAGCAGTGGTGCCATCGGGGAAACCGATCGTGATCGGGAACACAATCTCAAAGCAAGATAGCCCGTGCTGGCCATGCCCTCGTGCGTCGTGATTGCTGAAAGTAGCACCAGCACATTCTGCCCGGAGTCTGCGCAACTGTTCGTCAGAATCTACCGTGATGATTTCACCATCCTCAGCGATTACCGAAATCGGGAACACAAAAGAAATCTGTGGGCGTTGGCCATTAGGACGTGGGCGATGGCTGTCGCTATTGGCATCAAAGTAGGCGCGAAGCACTTGCTTCATCTCATCATAAGAATCCAGCTCTGCAGTAGTGCCGTCGGGCAAAACAATCGAAAGCGGGAATGCCAACTCGTAGCAACCGAAACGGCCCATGCCACCGCGTTCTTGGGCGCTGTATAGCGCTTGATCTACGAGTTCCTCGGTGGTCAGATCGGAAGATTTGTTGCAGGCAACCATCACGGCCACGATGGCGACGATGGGGAGCAGGAACAATTTGAGTGCTTTTACCATGTTTGATAAGTTTTTGAAAGTGAAATTTGTTGGATGCTTTTTCAAATGAAGCGTAGTTTGATGCCGCCATTTGAAAGGTGTTTGACAGATTAGGTCAAGACTTTCGGAAAGGGTTGCATTTTAGAAAAAAAATTTAACCGCAAAATTTAAAACTAAATAAACCGCAAAACAGGAAAACAGGAGAACCGCAAAATTTAAAACCAAACACAAGGATCCGAAGAGAGCAAGAGCCTACCCTTTTTCGAGATCAAACTCCTCGCAGTTTTAAATTTTGCGGTTCTCCTGTTTTCCTGTTTTGCTGTTTATTTTTCT
>JACMMM010000253.1 GCA_014379065.1 Saprospiraceae bacterium | reverse complement strand
CCTTCAGCGCATCAGCACCAGCTGTGGCATACGCCGAATCAAATTCTAGGGTAAAAATCAGAGGCTTCCCAGCGGAAATCCGGTGTTGTGACCCGATACCGGAGGGGAAAGCCCGCAGTTCGGGCAGGTATTCAGGCGTAACGCGAACGGTGCGGCAGTCAAAATCAGCATCGAGCGGGCCGCGATCATGCCAATAAGGTTCGACCCAACCGGTGCGAAGACCGCCGCAGCCCTCCAGTGAAACAGCGGTCAGCCCGGGGGCGGAAAGATCATTCCCATTTAGAATTTCCACACGCCAAGTCGCGCCGTCGGCGGGCATATCAATGGCTGGCAAGATCAAATTCAGCGATTCCATGGGCCCCAAAAGAAAGGTGCCATAGGTATAAAAGAACTGGTTGCGAATGATTTTATACACTTGTTGGCCTTGCATCGGCGCACTGCCAAGGTTTTTCAACGTAAATCGTGCCTGGTTGCCGTCGCAGACTGCAGTGACCTTGAGGTCAGCCGTTGCAGAGGGCGTTGCAGGGCAAGCATTTTGCGATGTGACCGAAGCCGCCCAACAAAATGCTTGTCCGGTCTCAATCGCGCCGCATAGCGTTTGCACCACCATTTCCACTTGCGCAGAGGCAAAGGGAAGGAGGTTGCCGAGCTCGAAAAACAGCGTGTCGGCTGTTTGTCCAGCAAGTAAAGGAGCACTTTCGACCAATTTAAAAGCCGAAGGCATGACGACCGCGACCCGAACACCCAAGGCCTCTACCGCTCCGGTGTTTTGGATCGAAACTGACATTTCGGATACCAGGTTACAATGCTCGAATTGTGCAGGTAAGCCCAATCGCGCTTCCAATTCGGGGCATTGGTTGGTCGTCGGACGCATCAGAAAAGTTGCTCGTAACGTGTCGCCTACGGCCACTGATGCAGGGTCAAGAGAAATTTCGTTTAGGCAAACTTCCCAATGTGGGTTAAGAAATCCGGGTAACGACAGCGTTAATGGATCCTTGTCAAAATAGTTGAATAGCGTCAAGCCGTTCCCGTCGGTGGGCTGGAGTTCTATCTGTTCCGAGCCGGAAAGCTTTATGGTTACCTCCGAGATAGCCTGTGGAGCTGCATCTGGCAAACAGTCGCCGTTTGCATCTTGTTGCACGGTTACGGCGACGGGTGTCGTTTTACAGCCGTAATCTATCAATTCTGACAGGGCATTGCACCCCGGCGCATTTCCGGATGTCGTTATGTGTGTGGGGTCGTGAAATAATTTGCTGCATAGAGGCTCGATAGCGCAATTGCTCAAAAGTGGGTTTTGAGCAATAACGATTTCCCCACCGATAAATGAAAGTTCCGCAAGGTCGTTCAGTGTATTTATGGCTGAACATCCGGATATACTAAAGTTTTGGCCGATAAAGGAAAGCCCTCCGAGGCCGCTCAAGTTCTCAAGTGCTGAAAGGCTCCATATCAGTACATCATAGCCGACTGAGTCAAGGTTTTGCAAGCCTTCAAGGCTGCTTAGCGACTGGTTGTCCTGCAGATAGAGTGAACCTCCGATTTCAGTCAACTGGCCAAACGCGGTCAGGTCCGAAAGTGCCTGATTGGATCTGAGACTGATATCCGAGCCTATATGTTGTAGGGATTGAAACCCATCCAGGGTTACGAGCGCCGGGTTTTGATTAATGCTTAGGCTGCCGCCAATAGAGGCCAGGCTATGCAAGCCGCTGAAGCTGCCCAAATTTGGGTTATCCTCCACCCAAAGGTCTCCGCCGACGATACGCAGGCTGTCGAGCCAGTCGAGTTGTGTCAGTTTATGGTTTTGACCTAGATGCAAGCTGCCGTCTATGACGCCTAGACTATCAAGCACTGAGAGATTTGAAAGTTCGGGGTTTTGCCAAAGGCTGATATCTCCTGCCAGGGTTGAAAATTTCGGTAGCCCGTCCAGTGAACTCAGTGCCAGGTTTGAGGAAATATGGAGTCCATAAATTTTTGACAAATTTTGAAGCCCATTAAGATCAACCAGCAAGTCGTTTCCAGCGATACCGATAGCGCCTTCTACCAAATTAAGCCCGCGCAAGCCCGAAAGATCGCTCAGGGCGGTATTGCCGCTAAGGGTGACGGAGCCATGGACTGAAGTGATATTATGCAGCCCTTCAAGCGAGCTTAGCTGGGGGTTATTGGAAATAGATAGTTCTTCATGGGTCTCCTGAAGTTTTGCTAAACCATTGATACTGGTGAGAAGGTTGTTGCCCTGTATCATAAGTGTGCCTCCGAGCGAATCAAGGTTTCGAAGCCCTTCCAGGTTTTTCAACTGCTCGATGTAATTAACACCAAGCCTGCCGTCAATATGGGTAATGACATAGAGGCTGTCGAGATTGGTAATATCGCTACTGGACCCGATAAATACATCGCCTCCGATATGGGTACAGCCAGGGTAGTTAATGCTGAAATTGTTTATTTCTGTTTGCGACCCAAATTGGATTCCGTTGGGTAAACAAGATTGGGCTTGTGCTGCGAAAGTTAGCAGAAAAGAGCTGAGGGTGAAGAAAAATGCTTTTTTCATTTGATAAAAATTAGGTATTTACTGTGTATGGTTGAGGTTGTTGGACACGAATGCAGGTAAAACCCGATCCAGTGTAGTCATTCGAACAGAGCCAAAAGTGGGTAGATTTGGCTCGGCTAAAAGTTGCTAGTTTCTAAATAAGTATTGATAGATGTAATCGCAGTCGTACAGACCATCATTCCTGAACTTGTGGTAGGTCCTTTTCCAGATATAGAATTTTTTCCAGTAAATGACTGGCCGGGGAATACCTCTTACATACCTCAGCTTAATAGACGGTAAAAGAATAATTTGACCTTTTATGGTTTCTCCCATTTCAGCAATGATGGCAGGGTCTATTATGCCGGTAGTGGAATGAAACAAACCAGCATTTTCCACTACCAATTCTTCTTCATTGTTGGAGCTTCCGCCAATCGCCGTAGTCTTATAATCACAACACCCTAAATCCTTTTTAATCCAGTGTTCCGATGCCGCTTGAATAAAAGCATAGTGATTATTATAAGGTTGATTGAGTGTAACAGAAGAAACTGGCTGCACCATCCCAGTAGGAGAAAGATAGGGAGTGCTGGCTGCTCCAAATTTCAATGGATTGAAGGGCATGCGTTGGTCTATGAAATAAGAAATGGCCCTTGGCTTTTTAATACCCATATCAAATACCTTCAGCACATTATTGGTACTGAAATATGACTGACTTGCAAAGGTGTTTTTTCGTCCGGTAGCGCAATCCATCGTTATCACTCCGTCGTCATATCCGGGATGAACGGTATATTTCATGCCGAGTGCGGCTGATTGAGCCGCAGAGGGCGGTATGCCTAAAAGGGGGGATAGATTGGTAAAGGCTAGGTCATTTTGAGAGAAAAATGACGGGTGGCCACCAGCAATCGTCAGTACTGGTACTGGCACTTGATCTGAATAGGGGCCCCATTTTTTTCTGGTAATTTTTGGTATTAAATCCACTAAAATACTTTGCCGAATGACCGGATAATTGAAATTTACATTTATAATAGGGTCATTTTTTTGCAGCACAAAAGCAGTGGCAAGGATGGTGGCAGTTGGCGATGGCTGATTGCCCAGACCCACTAAAATGGTGGCGAGGTCACTGCCCGTGAACGCTCCGCGTCGGGCAATATGGCCTTTGCACCTATCGGCAATCAACCCAATATTACCGTATTGTGCCGCTAAATTCGGGTCGGTTTTTGTGTTGTTGGCAATTGCCAATGCCACATCGGCAACGATGGCTCCGGTGGACTGGGAAATAATCACATAATCTCGGGCAAAACAAGCGGTGCCCCTCGGGTCTTCCGGGTTGGGATTCCTAACACCCCTACCTGTTTCCATTGCCACTCTTATTTGTGATAAAACACTGTGTACGGCCACTTCCATTCTTTGCGAGCAGTTATACGCTACCACCAAATACCTGTTTTTATAGTTCTTGCCTAACGCGAAATATCTGATATGGTCATCCCATGTTTTTTCGGCTGCATCCTTGTAATAGCCGGTGCCATAAAACTCACTCTGATCTTGCGGCCAGTTAGAGGCTGCACCAAGCGGAATGTTGAGTATCCTGCTAACCAAATGCCCCAATTCTAAACCATGAACGTAGATAATGTCCTTCCCTCTAAAAGCCACATTGCCTATGTCGTCAGGCAAGGGCTTGCAGGCGGTGTCCCTACTGAGTTTCTCGATAGGTGGTAAATAGGGGAGTGAGTCCAGGTCAAATATATCCACGTCCGGGTCTTCTACCATTCTTTGCAACTCATCGCAAGTCATCTTTATCCCCGCCATTTTCAGGCTATCGTCACAATTATAATTTATGACCTCAGCAGGCAAAGTCCCGCCAATGGAAAAGCATTTGTCCGAAGCCTGCGTATACCAGTTGGTTGTGCCGTCATATCCATACAACTGACCATACAGGTCCTGAAGACTGCCATTGTCATACTCATCTTCCTCTATCTCTGGTTGACAGGTAAATCCGGGCGGAACTGCCCCATAGCCAGCAGGAATGATTGGATTTCCTTTGGCATCCCTCTGGACCTCATCACAATCGCCGCCCAGAGCCACCTCGCATAAAGACACATTGTCAATCCACAAGACCGAGGCTGTCCCGTCATTGGTAAATACATTGATGGCAATATTTTGAAAATCCTTGTTGGCCACCCAAACGGGGAATTCGATCACCGACCAATCGTTGCAATCCCGGATTTTTCCGCTCCTGCCTATGATCGCGATGTTTGCGCTTGGTGTTGGGTGTGTACCTGTGGTGGGCAAACTGCCATTAAAGGCCACTGCCCTTATCCGGGCATAATCCAAGGTATTCGATTTGGAAAAAAACCGAACGCCCACGCTCAGCAGGTATTTTTTCTTTAGTTCTATCTTGTTTGCTGGCAACAAGGCTTGTACTACGGCAGCGCCTGTGGTCATATTGCCGGACATTTCCACGTAACCTGGATCAAAAAAGCCTTTATTGGGCGTGTCCAAAAACTTTGGGTTTCCATAACCTTTTGCCCAAAACATAGCCGCGCCTACTTTTATGGTGAATTCGCCGTTTCGGATCAGCTGGTTTTCGCAAAGCTCGGTCGGTTCGATGATACAGCCTTCCAATTTTACGGAGTCCCGACACAGCACCTTGCCCGTTCTGTCCAACCACGCATATTGCAACCAAACAGGGGCCAAACCTTCCACACAGAGGGTCGCCACATCCGTCTTACCCCGTGGAATTTTTGAACTTATATGGTTCCAAACGATGGTTTTTGTCTTGGGCGGCACGGTTTGGGGCTTTTGAGTCCAGGTATTGGAAGCTGCGTACACGTCGGTGATATTGCCGCTACTGATGGATACCTGAAAGGCGCTGGGGAAGAGCTTGGCGTGTGCAGGCAGTTTGTTGCTCAGGGTAATTTGGTAGCAGCAGGAGTTTCTCCCATCGGTTTGTTTCTTTAAGGCTACAGAAAGCAATCGGCACTCGTCTTTTTTTGTAGGAGGTGAAATTATGGAACATCTGCTAAAAGATATTAACAAGACAAACAATGAGCATAGCAAAATAACTGGGGTCGAAATGGTGTGTTTCATAACATTTCTTGTTTAGTGAAGAAGGGGTTATTCCAAAGATCAGGTGATTCGTTTGGATTAATCTCTGGGTGGGCGGGTTTTGTAACCGTGGTGAGGTAATTTCTTATTGGTTACTTTCAAATTGAACTTTTTCCGCCTGTGTAGGTCACAGAATTGCACGGCCCGCGACGGAATCGCCTACTCAAGTCAGAGACTTGCAGACACAGCGTGTCGCGTCACCACCTGTCCCGCCTCAAGCGGGAGACGCTCACGAGCGGCGTTGGGCTTGGGGTTTGTTGTTGTGGAACACTTGCGCCCAGCGAGGACAGGCCTTTGGCATTATTTTTCAATCAGTAGTTCACAGTATACAATCTGCCGGCATTAACCCTTAATAGATCATCTTAAATTAAAAAAACTATGGCAAATTACACCCAAAGCGGCAATTTGAACGACCGTGCTTACAACCTCAACGCTACGATGCAGCCTATCGGGCCAACCTTCACCGTAAAAAAACTCCGCGCGAAATCACCGCTCGAGTTGGAACTGGCTGGTACGGTTTCTGCCGAATCTCTCAGCGCTTCCAACGGAATTCTTTTTGAATTGCGGGCCAATGGTCAGCTACCCAACTTCAAAATAATGGGTTCGCTCAAATCAGGCCATCTGTACGATTCTATCGTGATGAAAAGCGTGTACACCAACCTGCCCATTGGCACCTACACCATACAGGTATACGGACAGGCGGCCCCGGGTGGCACGGCCACCAAAGTAATCCTCGACCCCGGTGGTTGGGGCGAGCGAATCCTGGCGACGGAATTTTGATAAAGGCCACAATATCCTTTAAAAAAAGCCCGACCCGAGCAATCGGGTCGGGCAGGTTGTTTTTAGGCGTTTATCTTACAGGAAGCTAATTTTGCGGTATTACGATTTTCCCCTGTTGACACTTTACCTTCGGATGCTATTTGAAGGAATTACCAGTCGATGGACAATGCATTTCCTTTGCCGATAAACCGGCTTGAATGGTATGACACGCCGCCGAAGCGATGCGGCGGCGTGCGTTGGGTTTGAGATTTCATGTAAGCTCGCGCCAGTAAGTATGTACCTGGGACTTGATAAAGTGCATGACAGACAGCATGTCCTCACGGGCATATTCTGTTTGTTGCTTCTTTCCAGAGCGCTTCGAGTTAGCAGGACTCTATGGCGCCAAGCAAAAGTGTGCTTGTGAGGGTCCCCGAACCCTATCTGATACTTTGATTCGTTTCGTTCGAACCTGTTTTGACTTTTTATCTTCTAACCGTTGGCGGTTGCCTAAGTGATGGTAACCGCAAGTCAGAGACTTGCAGACACAACGTGTCGCGTCACAGACGCTCACGGGCGGCGTTGGGCTTGGGGTTTGTGGTTGTGGAACACTTGTAGCCAGGGTGTCGCGCCAGCAATTAGTATTTATCTTCTTCTTTCGTATAATTATCAGTTTTCCAAATCCCATTAGAAGAATATGTTGTTTCTTTCTTGCCAGTTTTTGCGTCGCTTTTTTCTTTTTTATCTACTCCACTATACACGGTTAGTCCCGTTGGCAAAAGTGTATTGGAAGGCAACATCTGATAAAGCGATGCCTGATAACCTGTTATCTCACCTGTCTTTTCATTTTTAATTGGCATGGCATCTCCTACAATCCAAATGGAGCCTGGTACTATTTGGCCTCTATCTGCCTTAGCAATAGAAATCGACTGAATGATATTTGTGTTATTGCCTGTTTCAAAAAGCCCTCCTATCCCAAACCCTACAGTAGCCCCCCAACCTTTATTGTTAACAGAACCACTGCCACCAATACCCCATTTCGCACTAACTGTTGACATTGAATACGAGACCTGGTTAAATGCTTTTGTGAATGTAGGCTCGTCCACTATCGAAATCCCTGCATCTACTGAAGCTTGGGCACCAACTAAAACTTGTGGATTGGATGCCCCCGCCTTTAAATTTTGGTTCCCCGGCCATAATGCCTTGTATGCATAATATTGTGTAGTTCCAATTACATCATATGCAGTGCCAACCTGTATTGACGCTATTCCCCCATATCCAAGTCCTACAGCTACAGTTGCTGAACCATTAATAATGAATGTAGAGCCACCTTTCGAGGATTGTACTGGTGTGGTTCGGGCAGAACCCGCCGGAAGTTCACTTATTGTAACCCCATAAGTAGTGATAGGAGGTTCTAACCCATCTATATCAATTTGCCATGTAGGCATATTTCCTGCGAACTGATATGGGGAGAAAAATGCATATTTTTTTGTCAATGGATCCACGCTAAAAAATCTCCCTAACCGCCCATCATACGCCCGCATCCCATAGTCCTGATAATTCCCGCTCCCTTTCACCTCATCATCCACTTCCTTCCCATTAAACCCAAACCTTCCCTCTTTACTCGCTAAAGTCCTCCCCACCATCTCCATCCCAAACGCATAATAATCCCCCGCGCTAATTGCATCCGCCCCAAAAGAGGCCACGCTCGTGCTCCCCGGAGCAGTAGCCACGGGCATCTTTCTATCAGAAACCACCGCCAGCACATTCCCCAAATGATTGCTCTCCTCATACCGCCGCTTGCCACGCTTGGCAAAAAAGTGGCCAGCCAAAACAAAAGGCCGGGGGCATCCAATCATACATTTTTCCGCCCGCAACTCACCCAATCGGCTACTGCCGTAAATCCATTCGGATTCCAAGGTGGTGTTGGAAGCATTTGCGCGGTAGGTAGCCAGCACGTTGCCGGAGGCATCAAGGGCGTGGTAGGTGCTTTCTCCGTTCACGGTTTTAAGCACCCGGTTGCCCATGGGGCTGTAGCCGAAAGTGATGATTTTGGTGGGCGCGTCATTGTCTGTTATTCTGGAAACCTTGCCCTGAAGGTTCCATTGGATGGCCAGGTTTTCGGCTGCATCGAAAGTCAAATTGCCAATCGCATCGTAGCGGTAATTGTTCGCAGTGGCTTGGTCGTCAATGTCTTCCGTGTAGTTGCCACCTAATCCAGTCGTTTGTTCGTTGACCCGTTGAAGCTGGTTTGTGTTCAGATAATAGGTGTATTTCAGGTCGTCCATGACCAATTGTGGCACAGGCTTGTCGCCGTTTCGATTTTGAGTCAGGATGTTGCCGTTGGCATCGTAGCTGAAACTGTTGGTCCAGCGTTCGTCTGGGGCACCGCCAAGCCAGGCATTTAGGTCTGCATCGAAATTCTTTTGGTCGGTATTCACCCGGAGCAGTCGGTTGAGTTGGTCGTAGCGGTACATCGTGGCCAGGGGCTTGTTTTTTGTCGACATAAAGGGTTGAATGGCCGTGACCATGTGCCGGATGTTGCCGTTGTAAAGGCTGGGCGCGAGTTTGAGGTTCATCAGGTTGCTACCCGCATGCTTTGATTCAAAATCCACATTCGAGCCGATGGGTTTGTAATCATTGTCAAAATAGCCGAGGGTGAAGCCAGTCACGTCGGCGGCAAAATTTCCGGAGAGCGCATTTAGGCCGTCGTGGCCCATGTCCTTTTTCGGTTGGAGGCTTCCGGAATTCACCCCTTTGATCCAGCCTTGCAAGGAGTAGGCATAGTCGAGCCCCTGCACCTTGTCATGGCCGATTTCCACACGCGCGAGCGGGCCGTGTTTGTAATATTTGTAGCTGGCGTCTTTGTCCCAAAAAATACCGTCCGAGCTGGTGCGCACCCCGATAATGCGGTTGTCGGCGTCGTATAAATAGACGTGCGCGAACTGGTCGGCCTGTCCGCGCTGGTAATCCAGGCGGTTGACCTTGCCGCTCACCAGATCATAGTCGTACTCCACGGTTTTTGGGTCGAGCAGGAAGGACTTTTGTACCAGGGCTTGCACATTCCCATGAATATCATAGCTGTAAAACACCTGCGAAGTGGTGCCCACACTCGGGTTGATTTTTGGCTGCCAAGTGACGACTGTCACACGGCCCCGGAGGTTTTCCTGCTTGCCGTTGGGGAAAAGCGCGGCATTGGCCGGGTTGGGGCGGTCGTATTCGGTGAGGGTGATTTCGGTTCTGGTGGCTGCGTTCACATAGACTCCCCAGTTTTTGGAATCGAAGGCTTTGGCTTTCAAAGTAGCCAGAAAATTTGCGTAAGGATTCCCTGGACCAACGTTTCGCCTGTTTTCGCCCACCTCGATGATGCGGCCCAGCCCATCGTATTTTGTGTAAGAGAATATCCGGGCGAATAATAGTGGGCCTACTGGCCGCTGTCGGGCGTTGATAGAAGCCACCAAGCGCCCCAGTTCGTCGTAGAAAAACAGGTCTTCTGCCGAGTGGTCGGGTATTTTTTGCCACACCAATTGGTTGAGCGAATTGTAGCGATAGCGTGAAACGAGGGTATGCACCGGGTAAAAGGGTGATGCACCGGGGATTCCTTTTCTGTGATTGTCCACTTGTGTCAACTCCGCAGCCGAAAGCGGCACGACCCCTAAAGGCGGCACGGTTTCGACCAAATTGTTGGCCTGGTCGTAATAATAAAGCGTGAAATGGTGTCGCGCATCGGTGAATTTCACCGTAAATTTTTCTGCGGCTTCGAGGCATTTTTCCATGTACGCGACCTTCAAGTTTGTACGGAGGACTTTCATGGAGTCCTCATACATCTGGTGGGCCATGTGCTGTGCAAAGTCTATTTGCCATTGAACGCAGGGGTTGATGATTGGCCAAAGCTCTTCCGGCATCGTGTCGCAGAATGGTCGGCAATTTGATGGGCCAATTTTGCCCATGATGGTCGTGGAGTCGCTATCGCCAATTATGATTTCTGGGCAAGGCTTGCAAAGGCTGTCTTCGGCGATTTCCGCGTCTGTGCAACAGTCCAAGAGATAGTATTTTGAAATTCCTGGCACCGAGACGATTGACCCGTTTGTGTTCCGCACGTCAAGAATGAAATCCATGGTTTTGCCTTGTCCGTCCAATTTAGTAAGGTCTGGGCGGAGTTTGAAGAACGTGACCGCGCCCCAATTGACGGAGCTCGTGTTTTGGAATACAAAATACGTCTGTAGAGAGCCGCGCCTGAGTATGGCTGAAAAACCAGTTCCAGCCGTGTTTGCCACCCAGGTGAAATCGCCACTCGTGCCGACAAAAGATTGGGCCAAAATGGGTCCGACGGTACTGGCTGGGAGGGTTGTCGTGCCTGTGTGCAAGGCATTCTGTACCATAAGGAGATTGAACAAAAGACTCAACTCCCGTTTTTCTGGCAAGTCGGCACAGGGCCGCGGTTCTGGCGGACACCAAAGCAGGCAGTCCTTCCCGACGGTGACTTCTATTGGAGCTGTTTTGCCATTGCTCAATTGGGCCTGCATGACATAGCGAAAGCCCGGCCAGTTTGGCGAAGTGCCTAGTTCCTGTATGCAACAAAATCCTGTTATCATACCGGCGATTTTCTTGGGTATCGTGAATTTCAGCCGCGTACAAGGGTTGCCTTCCCCGAAATTGACCGTGAAAATGTTGCCGTTTTGGGAAATCGTGCCAGTTAGTTGAGTCGCCCCGTTGAGGAACACACCCTCAATGTTGTTGGAATAGGGGTTGTTCGCGGTTAAATCCAACGTGAATTGCGCCGGCAATGGTTTCATTTGGTACAAGCTGAACAAAAATGCCGGGAGTTCGAGGCTCAGGCTGTCGCAGCAGTAGGCTTCGGATTGTTGGTAGCCGAGGTTGTACAAGTAATTGAAGATGTCGGTTGGGTTGTCATTGTAAAAATCAAGGGGGAAATCATTTGGCAAGATGTCGTAGATGGATGGGAAACGTTTCGCTTTGTTGAAAAACCAATGGTACAATTCCATATCGCAGTATTTCTGGGGCGTGTCCCACCAGAAACGGTTGTTTGGCCCGGGGAAAATGCTCCCATTCCAAAAGCCATTGAGTAAAGGGCTGAACGTCGTGTCGCCGATGCACTCGTTGTAGCAGTTGCAACTGGCATTGTTTTGAAAGGAGTTGAGCGTCCTGATTCTGTAGTAAATTTCTTCTTTGAGGGTCAGGTAAAGGCTGCGGTAATTGGCCCAAGCCCGATCGGAGAGAGCCTGGTTGCTTGGCCAAATATTTCCCGGGGCAAGCGATACAGGAGATGGGTAAAAGGCCGCTTCGACCGCCATTTGTTGCATTGTTTTGCCGCTACTCCTGAAGTTTGTGGTAGTCAGGGCTGCGCTCATAATGCCAGCATAACCGGGTAAAAGCGTGTTAAAAGTTGAATTTGACGGGGTAAAAAACGGGTCGTTTGCCATGATCGCCGTCGGCAGACCACCGATGAAATTGTTGTCATCGGCTTCCTGCAACGTCACCGTGTTTTGGAGCAGGGCATTGTACCGGTCGCTGGGCTCCATGTGTTGGATACAGAATTCGTAATAACAGTATTCCGGGTGAAATGGAATCAATTGCGCTGCAAATTCTGGTTTCCAGGCATCCAGCAAATCGGGTATGGTCGCAAACAGGGTAGTGGTATTAGGAGCGGTTTGGAAAAAAATATTCGTTGGGTCGCAAAACAACTTGTTGCCCGGTTCAAATACCGAAACCATGTATTCGAAGGGGTCAGCGCTGCCCACTTTGCCGTACTGTCCTCCCGGGCTCAGGTCCGCCAACATTGCCTCATAAGCGGCCTCGCAACTGCTTAGGCCGAGGCTGTCGCAGAGGTCGGCAGCCAATTCGTTGAGTGCTATTTGTTGGTCGGGCGTGAGGTTTTGATAATAATTTTGGTTGCTTTGGTCGGCCACCGCTTGGTCGCAGCCGATTTCGCAGCCGCTGGTGTCCATAAGCGAATACTGGAAGGCCAGCAGGGAATTGAACAGACTGGGGCAGGTGTCGAGTACCGCTGCGACGTAGGCTTTGGCAGCGTTCTCGTCCACCCTCAATATTTTCGTGAAGGTGTACGAACCCACTTCCAAGGGCACAGAAAACGTTGGGTATTTCACCCACGGGTCGGCGGGAGGTGGGTCACAGTAGAGGCTGACTTTGGGAATATTTCCGACGAAAAGCTTGCCTATTTGATCGTATCCTTGAAAAACGACCGCCTGGCAGTTTAGGTTGTCCGTGATTTTCAGCTCAAGTTCGTAAATGCAATCGAGGCAATATTCCGTACCCTCGCAATCGGTCACATCCAGGTGTTCCGGGCGCATTTCATAATTGAAAACATAGTTGCTGTTGAAAGTAACGATTTCGGTTTCCTCCATAACCAAAGCATATTTGTCGGTATCCTTCCGGTTGTGCGCCAGCAAATCAACGGTGATGGTCACAGGTTTGTACGAATCCAAGGGCACCAGGCGGGGAAGCGTATCGCCGTTCGCAGCCACCACAACCGGTGGTCGTCCGGCCAAAGCCGTTGCGATGGTATTGCCCTTTGCGTCGAGATAGCTCAGGCTGAGTTGGCTATTGGCATCTATTACACCATTCTTTTTGTAATGGATGGCCTTGCCGACCTCGCTTCCAAAAATCCGGTCGAGTTCCTCCTGATGGGGCACGGCATAGAAATATTTGGTTTCATGTCCTGAACCGATCTGATGGGTAGGTCCAACACCCCCCTGCCGAGTGATGCGCCCGGTGTTGTCGGGCGTGTATTCGGTGTGCGTGAAGGGAAATTTTTCTGCTTCGGGGATGTTTTCGTCCATGCTTTTCCCATGATCCGGGTTGAAAGCGGAGTAATAGTTCGAGGCCCCGGAATTATTGGGCAACATTTCTCCCGCACCTGTTTTGCAATTGGGCAGGGTGACATCAAAATCGGCGCGGCTGTATGGTTTCGTAGCCAAATTTTGATTGAAATTGGAATAATAGCGCAGCGTTGCGTTGTTCGCCGGGGCTGGGGCGGGCAGCGCCTGTACCCCTGCCCTGCCTTGATGATCATAAAAAGTCTCCCCGACCAGTGTCAATTTTTCACTGCTCAAGCCAGTGACGGATTGGCGGTTGCGCATCGTGCCGTCAAAGTAGGAGACCACCGTTTTGCGCTTACCTTCTTCGGCGTAGGTGGTGGCGGCCTGCCAGTTTTTTTTGTCTTTTTCGTGGCCAATACCGTGTCGGTATTGGTTTATGTAATCAACGACTTTCCCGGAGGCATCACTACAACTTGGAAGGCAATTAGCTTGCCCGCAAGACCACCTCCCCGGCAGGGACGACACAAAGTTGTCCCCCGGATTTCGCCCGATTCCCCGGACTCGGTAAAGCAAATACCCTTGTTCATAAACTAGCGGGATCCTGTATTCCAGCACACGCAGTTGTACGCGGGCGGCGTTTTTGTTGAAATCGTAATCCAAAACCGTTGGCGAAAGGAAGCCTCCGACGCTGACGCCATCGTAATCGTCCACAAACACCCATTCGAGGTCGTACTCCTCCGCCCCGGAAATGGGGTTCCAAACAATTTTCAATTCGCTTGTAGCCCAGTCTGGCGCCGTTGCCGCAAAATCCATGAAACAAAGCATGGTGGAGGCATCGTTCGGGTTGAAATTGAAATACCGCTCCGCTTGGATTTCACTTTGCAGAGAAACGGTATTTGCCAAGAGCGCAAGTCGTGCAGCCGACAACGGTGTTCCCGAGATATCCGTCGCCAAAAAGCCAAGCACCTTCACTTCCATTCGGCAACCATTGAAAAATTGAAATGCATTGGCCTGTTGGTATTCCCGCTCGCCTGGTTTGGTGGGATCAGGATAATAATTGATTGTCAACGTTTCCTGAGGAAGCACATTGGCGGGCTGACCATTTTCATAAGAAGTGATTTCTACGGTCACTTCCAACCGGTAGCTGAAATTGATCAGCGTTTGGCTATTCGGGTCGGATTGAAGTTTTACCAAATTCATCACCGACTTCAAGGTGAAGCCTGTGCTCCAATTGACTGAGTTAGGCACAAAACCGGGGATCTCATTAAGCGGCAAATTCAGCACCGGGTTTGATGGGGCCATGAACGATGTTCCTTGAAGGACTTGAACAAGCGTAGGCTCTATCCCGGCGGAAAGACGGAATGAAATCAGGAGGGCTATAGATAGGAGTGCGTTTTTCATTTAAATTGAATTTGACAGGTTCAAAATCCAGTGTTGTCCATCAGTTCATAGCCCCGAAAGGCAGGGGCAGGTGCCAAAACGCCGTTGGTTTTCACAACAAAACGATCGAAGGAAAACAGGTTTTTTGGATAAGCAGGCCGCTCATCCTGTTTTCGGTAAATAATCTCCATACGAGCCTTCGTAGGGGGCTGATCCTCTTGCCATGCTTCGGCTTCGCTGTAATAAAGGGTCACTTTCATCATTTTACGGCTCATGGCATCAAATTGTAAGTCAACCCGTTCCATGTCCGTTGAAGGCCAGTCCAAGCGGATGAGCCGAATGCCGGGCGAGGGGCTAAGCACCGTTACTGCGGCGCAAGCCCCAAGGGCAGTGCTCAGGTCTATCCCAAACTGTTTTTCTGCCGGATTTCCACGCACCCTGTCTATCATCAGAGATTTGTCTTCTTGGTCAGCCGTGAGGGTATATTCCGGCGTTGTCAGCGTCTCTATGGGGTTAAGCTTATATAGGTAGTCATCCCCGTTTCGCCAAAGCGTGGCATGTTGGCTTTCCACAGGTTTGTCACTATCGTACGTTGCAAACATAAGGTAGTCCACTTCGGTGTGGAGCGTGGTCATGGCAGCGTAGGTTCGGTTGATCTGCTCTATTTCTATTTTGGCGACGCTTTGTTGGGCGTACAGGACGAATG
This sequence comes from Saprospiraceae bacterium, assembly GCA_014379065.1. GTDB lineage: Bacteria > Bacteroidota > Bacteroidia > Chitinophagales > Saprospiraceae > M3007. The sequence goes on along the minus strand of JACMMM010000253.1, from coordinate 3,940 downwards.
GCGCGAGTGAGATCGTAATGAGTAATCTTTTCATGGCATTCAGTTTTTCTTTTGACCAAAACGAACATCTTTGAGCGTCATTACCCCCCGTATTGTTTCCTTTTTCACCCGTTCGAGTGCGCCTTGCTGGTCGTACTCGTATTTGGTGAAAAAGTTGTTTTCGTCTAATTCATAAGTAAAGCGGAGGCTCACGTCGTCGTACACAAAGGACTTGAAACTGGCATCGAAGGGATGCGCCCTCACGTCGTCGAACCAAGTGGGTACATCTGGTGCAGCGTTCAGTTTTATTTCGATGTTTTTTGCTGTTGTGGAAATCTCGAATTCACCGGAAATACGCTGCCAGCCTTCGATGATCGGCCCTTCTGCTTTAAAGGTTTGGGTGGTCAGGACGCCGTCCGAAATCGTCACGGAGGCTTGATTGAAATTTAACGCAAAGGCATCGCGGCTTTCCCGCACCCATGCGCTGAAAACGTATTTTCCGGGGTCGGGTGAGAACACACCCACGCAGTCACATTCGTCCAACATGAAAGGCTGGTTGGCGGGTTTGCTGCCCAAAGGCGCGGTGCATGCAGGCAACACAATGGTGTCCTTAGTAACAGTGTTTGCTCCGGCGGCCAATTGCAGAGCGTATTTCCCGGAATGACTGGTGTCGCGTTTGACCAATTGACCGTCGAAACCAAAATGCCGGCGAATACATGGGTTCAGGTTGTTCAATCGGTCAAATTCATAATCCTCAAAACCATCGAATGCGATTTGACGGTATCGCGCGTTTTTGGCGGTTGCAGTTACCTGCGTGTGCGCGTAACCCGTTAGTTCGGCGGCATAGCGGTCAAGCGGGTCACGGTTTTCGAGTTCGTTCCCTATCGGATTGTAACGTGTGACCTCGCTTGTCCAGGTCCAGTCTGTCTTTTTGCTTTCCCAAATGGGTGGGATGCCTGTTTGGGAAAGGATTTGTGGCATGGTCCAAAAAGAACTGAACACATTGAAAGCCCCGTCCACGCGGATGTTTACCCCGGCGGGAGCTTGTTTTCTGTCCGTCAGGTAAGCCCAGGAACGCAAGGGGCGGAAAACACCCCGGTTGGTGGTTCGGTAGGGGTTGACGATTTTGCTGTCGCATAAACTCTGAGGCGACGCGGGTTCGCAGTTGAATGATGGAAAACAGTTGCCTTGCCCACAAAAATTGAAAACCGCAGCGAACGGTGTTTTACTAAGGTTGCCTCCGTTTTGGTCGAAGTAAGTTAAAACTTTGGCGCTAAAACAGAAGCCTTTGCCGTCACAAGCACTGAGATCAGGTTTCAGGTTAATAAATTGTTGTACGGTCGGGGCTGGACCGTAGGGTGGGTTCAACAAAATACCAAAACCAGGAATGACCAAACATTCTTTCCAGCAAGGGGGCAAATCGCTGTACGATTTTCCAAAAGAAATGACCAGTGCATTGCCCACGAGTTCGATCGCCAGCCAATATTGACTTCCGGGGTAATTCAAATTGCACTCGTTGTCGAGCAATTGTTGGAATTGTGGAAATTGTCCTGCAGACAATGGCAGTGGGCTCGTTTTTGGACGGAGCATGAATTGTCCCCCTGATATCTGGCTGTTCAGCATGCCCATCATCTGGATGCCCGCTTGGCTCTCCTTGCATTTACAGGGCGGTAGTTCTTTCATTTTTTTGCTGCACCAGGTCTGCCACCGATCGCTGAACTCTGTCGCGCTGGCATTGATAATCTCCTTGTTGTTAAAATCCAAGTCGCCGTAGTTGTTGAAAGGTTTGCGCAGCGAGGTGACAGACCCTATGCTGCTCATCTGTTGGTTTCGTGCTCCAGAACGAACGATTTTTATTCGCCCGAAAAAAGCAGGAATCGGGTAGCCATATTCATCAATAAGGTAGACTTCACCTGTTGAGCGGTCAACGTCTTTCACCCAAAATTTCTGGGGATTAGTTGGGCCGGTTGTGGGCAATACCTCTATTATTTCGTCGCCAGGGGTGAAAAAATAGTGCAGCGGGGCGTTGTAAATCCCAGCTGTAACCGACACTCCCGAGAATTCAGCTCCGAGGTTTTGGTAGGCCCCGCGCATCCCTTCGTAAGCCCAGTGCGCCGGAATATTGAAATTGAAAATAGGGTCTTCAAATTCGTTCGAGGTCTCGGTCAAGAGCACCTCCCCTGTTTCAGCATCGAAGGCGAGGTTTTTGGTGCTGACCGAAGCGCCGAGGTCATATGCGATGGTTTCGTCCAAAATCCCGTAACGTTGAACCACCTTCATCGTGACCATGGAACGGAAACGTGTTTCTTCCACATGATAAGTCGGTAGTGGTATCACAGAGATGAACGGCCAAAATCCGAGCAGGAAGTTGTCTGAGTTGAGTTCCAGGCCCATGTCGCGGGTTTTCGAAAACATCTCCCGACTGTCGGTGAACATCGAAAATTCTAGCCCTATGGTGGCGTTTTCGATGACCCCGTGCGTATTCACCACCGGGATTCGTTCGTTGACCAAGCGATTGCCACGGTGTTTGTACCGATATTCCACCCCGGAGATTTTTGTGCCTCCCTCATCAAAGACCGATTGCTTTTTAGGCTTTCCATGCATGTCGTTCAGTTCGATCACGAAGCCTTCGGTAGCGGTCATGTAATCCTTATGTTTCAGCAGGAGTTGTTTTAAAATGCCCTTTGTTTTCTTTTGTATGGATTTTGCACCGGTATTTTCTGTGATGGTAGGGAAATCCCGTGCTGTGAAAAATTCGTGCACCACTGCCCCTGTTGCAGTGCGCTTCACATTGGGATGCTGAAGGTTTTTGACCGTCACTTTTGAATAAACGATTTGGGCAGAGGGAAAAAAACTCTCGCCAAAAGGCTCTTCCTGAATGTATTCTGTCGCAGGCGCAAGGATGGGTTTAAGGCTGTAAATCTGAGGCTGTCGGAACGGGTTTTCGTCGCCGCCGAGCGCAGGTTCATAAGCTGCAACACCCGAACTGATGGTCTTTCCGTTCTCGACAGTCGTATAATCATACGTTTGGCCATATTCGAAGGTTTTGCCGTTGGGTGCGTCCATTTTGTCCCAAACATCGCTGATTCTGATACTTTTTACCCGCGAACCTCCCGCGATTTTGTCGCCCTCAGGGCTGCAAAGCCGCATCCAGGATTTTTCGGGTACGAATTCCTGGGAAAATCTGTCAATCAACATGGAGTTGTTGAAACCGACCACGAATTTTTTCATTTGTGCCACTGTGTTGGCCAATTCTGTCACGACTTGTTGACCAAAATTCTGTGGCGTGTTTGTGAGCGTATTGCCATAGGCAACTTTTGGGAGGTGGATACGAGTAAACTGCCAGGCGGTTTTAGCGATGGCACTGGTGTAGAACACGGGAGGAATGGTAATCGGGATTTTGGGCGGCAAGTTGAAATCCTGCACTCCAACGTGCCGTATATCCAGATAGCCATAAGCTTGATTGCTGGCTTGATCGAAACCAATATCGTAATCGTCAACTTGGACATAGCCCGGCACATATTCGTATTTTCCGCCAGGGACGGGAGAGTTGACGGAATTGATACGGGTCAAAAACCTGAAATAAAGATAGCCATCCGCCATCGTTTTATCGCCGAAGGCGCCGCGAAGGTATTTTTCAAAAAATTCTGCTTTGCTGGAAACGGTTTTGTGAAGTTTCAGGTAAATGCGGTTATTGCCCGTTTCAGCATTCAGCGCAGGTGGGGAATTTTGGGTTTTGAAGAGATTGGTTGTACCGGGGTACGAACTGTTTTTGTCGCCCGCCCCTGCCACCTCAATCATTTCCATGGCGCGGCGGTTTTGGGTAAAAGCATAGTGATTGGCCTCGTAATCCACTTTTATTTCTCCTCCGGATGGCAGGGTAATTTTGGTGAGGTTGTAGGCATGGGCATAGTCGTTGGCTTTTGTCGTGTCTTGCTCGGCGTATGGGAAATCGGCGTTG
>JACMMM010000252.1 GCA_014379065.1 Saprospiraceae bacterium | reverse complement strand
TTCGGAAAGGGTAATTTTTCTGATTTTGATGGACAGGGCCTATCTTTATTTTTCAAAAATTGCAACCATGACAACTCAAGAATTAAAACCCAACATTCATGGATTGGTGAACCAGACCGAAGACCCGGATGTGCTTCAAAGCATCTATCTGTTGCTGAATAAATTGGTGGCGGCCCACGCTGACGATGACGTCTTCGGATTTGAAGCCGATGGGACTCCCATCACAGTCGAAGACTTCATCCGAACGGTGCAAGAATCTGACGAGGATATATCTGCTGGATACGGCATACCCCATGAAACCATGAAAGCCAGCTATGGCGCGTAACGATGGCGATTTATCCTGTCCTCTGTTTCAAACTCATTCCATCAAAAACATTCCCACGAAATGCTAAGATTTTGATAGGATATGCCGTATCTTTGTACATGAATATAGGATAGGGCGTTTCGGACGTATGCGCGGCGCAGTTCTGCCCAACCAGAAAAATAGCACGTGGCACTATGTAATATTCAAATCCGCAGGTCGTCAAGGCTTGCGGATTTTTCGTTTGTAGAGGGTTTGGAAGGCTAATTCGCGTTGCCCGATCCGAATTTCTTCAGCATAAATAAGCAAGAAGTTTTCAATTGTTTTCTCGTACCGGATGATAAACAAACCCTTCTTACCAAGTTCTACCACCACTTTTTCAGCCGCAACGACTATCGAATTGATTTGCTCAAAATCTTCTGGCAAGATGGCTGCTTGACCTCGAGGTTCTTCTATGGTGGGGTTGCCGTGTTTTTTAAAAGCATGACGTACGCCAAAGTTGTCTGCGATTCTGCGAAACCCGATGACTTCTACACCTGTCAAGGCAAACAGTGTAGCATTTTCTTCCTCGAATACTTCCCCTAACACATACTTCTCTTGCCGATTGGTAGCGGCATCTCGAAAACGAAATACAAATTCGAGCAGGGACTCGTTGTTCATTTGGTTGGAAAGTAAAAGTGTTTGGATAAAATGGTCTTACCCAAAGTTAGGATTATTTTTTGAAAGCACTGATGACCAAAGCGAGGAGGTAAGCTATAAAGATCAAAAAACCGATAAATAACGGAATAGCATAAAGATCGGTCCAGCCGCCATAACCTAATTTTACCCAAAAAAACTGACCAATTAAGGTGAGAAGAGTTAGCCCTCCAAACGTTACTGAAAGCCGCCCCAGCATACTCACTGGCTCGGTCTTTTTCATCACCACACTCCCCGGCAATACCCTCCCCTGACTATCAAACGAATCCAGCGCCATCAGCACCTTTTCGTTGATTTTGTTTTGGCGCAGCGTGGCCTCTTCGTTGTGAATCGTTCCGCGCAAACGGGCCGCATTCAGATCATTAAACTCAGCCAACACCATTAGGATGGAGTCATGAATTTGTTTGTTGCTTTGACTTAGTTCGAGCAGGCGGGAGAGCGCGTCGCTGGTACGCCCGTGGGCGAGAAAGTCTTTGATTTCGGAGACGATTGAACTCATAAGGAGGGTGGTTATATTGGGCAAACGTAATGTATTTTGCATAAAAAACCCGTCCCACGGCTCAATGCCATAGGACGGGTCAGTGCTCGAAGTGATGAGGAGACTTCAAGTCACCTCCTCACTTACACCTACCGCTCCAACACAAACCTCTCCACTTCCCTCTCCCCATTCTCCGTCACAATTTCAAGGAAATAAAGCCCCGAAGGCAATTGGCTCGCCAAAGGAATCTGCTGGGCTTCGCTACTTGCATTCATGGAGAAGGACTGGGTGCGCATGCCCCGGCTATCCAAAATCTGAATGTTCAGATCCTGGCCTTGCCATTGCGACAAGTCGGCAAAAAGTTCGCCGTTTGTTGGGTTGGGGAAGAGCAGGATACCGCCGAGATTTGACAACTTTTCAAAAGTTGTCAAATCTTCATCCGCGTTCCGATTGCTGGTTGGCGTCACACCAATCGGGCAGTTGAACGTGTTAAGGTGTGCCGCATAGAAATTCTGCGTCGCCAATCGCGTGGTAATGTTGATAAAGGTTGGATTTGTCTGCGCTGGCAAGGTGTAGGTTAACACATCCGATTGCCCATTGGCAATGCTGTCGGTCACGGATTTGAACCGGATGGAATAGAACGGCGAATAGTTTGGATTGCGCACTGTGTACGCGCGACCATCCGGCGAAGTGTAGGTAGAATTGTTGGCCGGACTTACGGCGCTGAAACCGTCAGGTAGTTGAATAGCGGTGTAGATCAACTTGTTAGCGCAGCTGTTCGTCACACGGATTTTGTAGGTGCGTTCTTTTTCTGCATTGGCCGTGATACTGAGCAGCTCGTATTTAATACAGCCGTTTGTCTTCGTGTCGCAAGGCAATTCTTCGCGCACTGTGACGATGAAGCAGCAATTGGCAACCGAGCCGCAACTGTCTTTAGCGCTGTAGCACACTTGTGTGTTGCCCACCGGGAAGAGTCCACCTGAAGCAGCACCACTGGTCAAGCTCAGCGCATTGCCGGGGCAAACACAATTGCTGGTAGCCACGGGAGCGCTATAAGTCACTGGAATGGGGCCTGTGCCGGGGGTGGTAGCCACGTTCACTGTAGCCGGGCAAACCAAACTCATGGATGACGGCGGAGGTGTGAGGAATTGCAGGGTGTAAGTCACCAGTGTGTCGCAGTTGTTGCCTGTACCTAGGGCTGTTAGCGTGACGGTGGTAGGCTGCGTATAGGTTTGCCCCCCAAGGGTGATGCTCTCGCCTTTACAAAATTCCAAGGTTTCGGATCTGGCAGGGAGTGGTGCGAACTGTAGCGTATAGGTGACAATGGTATCGCAACCGCCTGCTGTGCCGGGTAGGGTAAGTATCACTGTTCCGGGCTGAGTATAAGATTGCCCGCCTATGTCTACCGAAGTGCCCGGACAGAACGCCACGGTTTCTGCGCGTGTGAGCAAGGGCAGGTGCTCCAAGGTATAGGTCACCAGCGTATCGCATCCGCCGGTGGTGGAGGGCAGGGTAGCCGTAACTGTACCAGGCTGATTGTAAGATTGTCCGTCAATTTCTACTGAGGTGCCGGGACAGAACTGAATGGTTTGGTTTAACTCCACATGCTGCAAAAAGCCAATCGAAACAAACGCCACCGTATCACAACCCGCCCCAGTACTATACAAGGTGTCCGTGAAGGAAAGCGTATCGGTGTACACTTGACCATTGAAGGTCACAGAATCGCCGGGACAGATATCAAAATGGAAAGTGCGGAAAGGGAAGGGGAGTTCGTCGAGGAAATAAAATACAATGGTGTCGCAAGTAGTAGCAGAAGCAACCGTGTCGCGCACCAATCCCGAATCTTCATATACAATGCCATTGATGGTGACGGTCTCGTAGGGACAGAAATGGATCACTTCAATGCGTTCCTCGTATGGTAGTTGGCTGATGGTAATGGTGGCGGAAGTATCACAATCACCATTGATGCCCGGGATAATTTCTTGAAAAGTACCCACTTGATCAAAGGTAAACCCGCGCACGGTGACCGATTTCCCCGGGCAGAATTCGCCGTTATCCAGCACTAAGGGTATTTGTTTTACTTGGATATCAACGGTGTCAAATTGCCTGAAACCGCAAGCATCCGTCACAGTTACACGGTATTGCCCGGCAAAAGAAACGGTGGTAGATTGTGTGCTTGCACCATTGGACCACTGGTATTTGAAAAAACCTGGGCCAGCATTGATGGTATAGGATTCGTTGGAGCAGATGGATTGGTCGGCCCCCAAATTGAGCGTTGGGGCAGTGGGCAATTGGACGGTAATGCTGTCTAAATTATTGAAATAATTGCATTCTTCTAAATCAGAAAGCGGGAAGTCGTCGAGCAAAAAAGGCGTTTGTGTATTGCCAAAATCATTTACCACTGCAAAAATTTGAAGGCCATTTTGCACCGCATTAGACCCAAACAGGTTGTCCAAATTTGTCAATTGCACGGTGGCGCAACTGTCTGAATTAGAGGAACTGAAATCATAAACGGCCACTTTGTCGGCAGCTTCCGTATAAGGGTTGGCGTTGTAAAAAGTAATGCTCAAATCAGGAAGCGCTCCACCCGCCAGTTCGCAAATGCTAAGACTCATGTTTATAAAGCCTCCCGAGCAACTAATGTTATTAATATCTATCACAAAGTCATTCCCTTCCGGACAAGGATTGGGCACCGAGCAATCCGGGCAAACCAAATGTTCCTCCAAAGTATTGGTCGTCCAAGGTTCATTTGAGTTTGCCGCTTGGGCTGTGCTGAGAAGTTGCTGGAGGTTGATCGGTGTCTTTACAGGGTTTTGCACGTCCGTTACTTCGAGCACCAGGTTCTCAACATACCCGCAAGAGTCTGCCATGGTGCCGTCAGCGAGCATTTTCCAGAAAAGGACATCTCCGAAGCCCGTGGTAGCAAGCCCTGTAAAATACAGTGAGTCGGCCACGGCCACGGATTGATCAGGTCCATGAGAAAGGGTGTTGGGCGTTGAGACTGGGCCATAATCAAGGTTTCTTCCCCAGACAAAATCCCCGTTTTTGTTTACTTTAAAGACAAAGTATTTGCTGTTGAAACTACGTTGGCCAGACAAAACATACCCGTCAGGCACAGATATGACCCGCAAAATCGAGGTGAACCACGCATATCTTTTTATCCAGAGGATGTTGCCGTCCAAGTCGGTTTTTTGTAAGTGTATGACGTTTGGCTGCGTGTCTGGATTATCGTTAACGTCTTCATCTACAACGTATGCGGCCAGCAGCGCATCACCGTCTACGAGGAGGTCACGCGCAAGGAAATCAGTTTGTGCCGTCGTGTTATCATGGCTTAATTGCGCCCAAATCGGCATACCGTTTACCGGGTCAAAACGCGCGAGCATTAGCCGCCGGGCCGAGTTGTCGAAACTGTCGCGCCCTTCCACCGAGCCCAGGCCGTAGAGCGACCCATTCACCGTTACCATCTTTACCAGCACATCGTAGGAAATATGCTCATAGCGGCTGGCGAATGCAGGGATGATGTTCCCCGTAACCCTTTCCAAATCAAGGATCTCAATATCCGTTTCCCCGTCCGACAGCACAGAGTTTTGATAGTAAACAAAACTTCCACCAGGCGTTTTTTCCAAAATACCTGCTGCCAAGGGATTGCTGCTTGAGATCGGGTGCGCCCATAAAAACAAATTAGCCACTGGATCGTAACGGAAAACAAACCCTCGGCTAGCGCCTGCAAACTGGATTTGGGTGCCGCAACCAACGATCATCCCTTCTGAGTCCTCAAAAATCTGGATGGGTGTGACGGGCTCAAATGGGCTGATTCGGAACTCGCGCATCCAAATTACTTCGCCCGCCAAGCTTGTTTTTTGAATAAAGGTATTGGCCGCGTTGCGGCCTGCGAGGTACAGATTGCCATCGCCGCTGCGCGTGAGCACACTGCCATACTCCGTATGGGTTTCAGTGCCAAAAGTTTTGAAAAAAGTAGGGGTTGGGCAATCAGGGTTTTGGCAGAATGCCAGGGTGTTGTGCAATAGGAATGCAAGCACAACCACGGTTCGTGTGGATGGTAATAACATAGGATGATGTGATGGTTGAGATATTATTTCTTGACGTTAGGACAAACGTAAAGAAGCTTCCCCTGCCTGTGGTCGGAAAATCCAAATATGTCGTGAACCCGAATGTTTCAGTATGCGTACTGTACCCCAATGGGGGTAGGGCAATACATTTTTCCATAAAACAATTTTCCAAAACTGGCTTCGTTTTCCTTAAAACAATCAACCGTATTCTATGAAAAACGCCCTAATGCTCCTTGCTTTCGCCCTTTTTTTCAGCCAATGCAGCTCGCTCGAATTTGAACAACCCTTGCCCAATGGAGGGCAAGAAATCAAAACGCTCCCCCGAAATCTTGTAGGCACCTACCTCAAAGCCAAAGATTCCAGCAGTATTTTCCAAGAGTATCGGCGCATCCAGTTCATTCCTAAAGACGCAGCATGGGAGTTGAGCTCTCAGATTTTTTTCTTGGTAAAAGACCTTGAGACTTGTCGAGATGCCTTCGTCCGAAACGACTCGCTTTTTGCGATCCAATCAGACTCCAGCGGCCCACAATTTTCGTTTTTAGTAAAACGCATGGGCGACCAGTACTTGGCTTCCCCTAAATTACGCTATCACGTAGAGCCTTCGAAGGGAAGATTTGTACTATATGACGAAGATTCGGGATCTCCCACTCCGTGCGCCTTGGTGCTGCGAAAACAAGAAGACGTATATTTCTTTAATATTCAAGCACTTGGGTCGAAGTATTGGCAAACCACCACGCTTCAACTAACACCTCAGGGCATCCGGTTTCAATACCTGAGTTCCCCACTTGGCGAAAAGGCTGATTTGCCTTTTCCTACCCGTCAAGTAGTGGATACTGCCACCGAAGACAATCCAGATACAATCCGGGTCGCTATGCCTACCGATCTCGAATTGGCTAAATACAGGAGCAATGCTGGTTTAGTCAATGTTGAAGATCTGCCGCGCATTGCAGAGCAGAAATGACTTTTTTGTGGAATATTTCGTGCAATGGTTGCTTTCGGTGATTTTGCCGGGAGCAACCATTGTCGTTACGGGTATATGCTAAAGCCATTAGCAGACGTTTCGCCAAAATCCCCCCTTGTGCCCCAACTTTTCCCCCTACATTGCCGCCCTAAAAATGGATTGCGCTCCAGATTTATCCCCACGTCCTTCGCTTAGAAATTAACATCAATCTATTCAATGCATGAGACAGTTCTTTACTCTTTGCCTGTTTTTTTCATTTACGACTACGTTTTTTGCCCAAAATAACTTGCCGATTGGCAACACCATCCGGCAAGACGACCCGCCCCAATCCTATCCGCCCACGGTGTCTAAGGGCGTGTTTCTTGGGAACATTCCAGCTTTGCGCGATTTGAAGCAATTGACAACACCGCCCAAGCAAGCGCCAGGCAAACTGGCACAAAAACGCAACTACTTCTTTGCCAACAAACAAAACAACCCCGACCCGCTCCCAAAGAATGGTGACCCACTCGCCAAAAACAACGCTAGGGATCGTGAAGACGGGGAAGAAATTATCCCAGGGTTAAATTTTGACGGCATACGGGATGGCGCCGTCACGCCCCCAGACCCAACGGGCGACATCGGCAAAAACCACTATGTGCAGATGACGAACGCCAACGGAGGGTCGTGGCTACAGGTTTGGGACAAATTGACGGGGCAATCGGTGCTCGGTCCTTTGCTTAGCAGTACCATTTGGAATCAAGTAAATTCAGGAAGCATCGGCGACCCAATTGTACAGTACGACCAAGATGCCCAACGATGGCTGATCATGGAATTGCAAGGCTTTTTTACCAACGAACTCCTGATCGCCATATCTGACAACAGTGACCCAACCGGGAGCTGGAAAGCCTATCGCTTCCAAACTCTTGGGTTTGGCGACTACCCAAAATTGTATGTGTGGCCCAATGCTTATTTTATCACGGTGAACGAAATTTCAAACGGCAACCATTGTTCCGGCTATGCACTGGAGCGTTCAGCACTGTTGGCGGGTGAGCAGACTTTTGACCTATACCGCTTTGAAATGCCCAATTACCTAGCCATTGCCTATCAACCGGCCACCGGCGCTGACTGGGAAGGCGGTCCGCCACCCCCTGCGGGTAGCCCTGGGTACATTTTCCGCGTGTACGACGATGGCTGGGACGGCGGCCAAGATCATTTGCAGATTTGGAAAGTAGATGTTGACTGGGACAATCCGGCCCAGAGCAGCCTTACGGGGCCGGACCAACTGTTCCCTACCCCTTTTGAAACAAGGGTTTGCTTTAGTGGCCTTTTTGATTGTATTGAACAACCAGACCCCGGTGCACCGCGCATCACATCTTTGGAAAATATCATCATGTACCGAGCGCCATACCGCAATTTCGGGACCTATGAATCGGTGGTATTCAACCATGTTACCGATGTTTCAGATCAGGTAGGTGATGGTGGCGACGCAGCAGTGCGCTGGTACGAGCTCCGCAAACAAGGCGGCGGCGATTGGCAAATTTATCAGGAAGGCACTTATGCCCCCGACTTGGTCACCAACCGTTTTATGGGCACCATTTGCACCGATGAAGCAGGCAATATTGCGCTAGGGTACTCAGGGGCAAGCGAATTTCTCAACCCTGGCCTTTACATCACAGGAAGACGGCCTAACGATCCACTTGGCGACATGCCTTTGGAAGAATATACGCTTGTAGCCGGGGGGCAAAGCCATCAGGGTGACAACCGCTGGGGCGATTACAGCAATATGAGTGTAGATCCCGAAAATGGCAGAACCTTTTGGTTTACAGGAGAATATCAGCCACAAGGAGCACCCTGGGGCACACGTATTGGCTCTTTCAGGTTGCAAATTGACACCTACGACATTAAACCTCACGCCTTGATATCCCCTGCTACATCAGCACTGCTCGGGAACGGGGAACAGGTAAAGGTCAAATTTTACAACGCTGGCCTCGTGAATGTGTCAGGTTTTTCAGCTTCCATTTATTTTCAGGGAAATTTTGTGGCTACAGAGAATGTGCCCGTCACCATTCAGCCCACAGAATATCTGGACTACACCTTTGCTACCACGCTTGACTTGCCAGTGGTCGGTAAAGATTACCATATTCGTATCATCACGCACTGGCAACCGGATCAGTTTGTCAGAAATGACACGTTGGATGCAGTGGTACAAAAACTGACCTCCAACGACGTGGCCGCTGTTGGAAGATACAACCTCCCAGGTCTTGTGTGCGGGTCGGAAACGGACTTTGGCATTATCATCCGCAACGCCTCTGGCCTGCCCATGCACAGCGCGAATGTCCATTGGCGGATCAATGCGCAACCGTTTAACATATACAATTGGACGGGAAACCTTGCTGCTGGCGAACGCGATACGATTGACCTGCACGCCACGGGCATCGTCAACGGCCTCAACAACATGAGAATCTTTACCTCCTTGCCCAATGGAGTACAAGACGAACGCACATCCAACGACAGTCTCCCGCCCTTTAAATTTACCGGAAACCTCGATGGTACCTACCTGACCGCTCAAGCAGAAACTGATTTTGGGGTGTTGAACTGGGAATTGCGCAACCTGGCTAACATATTGCTTTCATCAGGCGAATTGAGCGCCGGGCAGACTTTGACCCAGATTTGCAGCGACGACAATACCTGTTACAAGGTTATACTGAAATCTTCCACGTTTAGTTGGCAGGGGCATTTCCGCTTGTATAACATTTTTGGCGACGTGATCCTCGAAGCTTTTTCGGCAAACCAGGAGCCTCAGGAGTTTAACATCTGCACCCCGATACGACTGCCGGTTGACGTGGGTGCATTGGCCCTGATAGCACCCGTTTCCAGCCAGAACCTGACCGCGGCTGAGCCCATCAAAATGAGCTTCCGGAATTTTGGACTAACAAATCAATCTGGATTGGAATTGGCGTATCGTTTGAACGGAGGGGCTTGGAATACAGAGGTTTATCCCGGAGTTGTGGCAGCGAGCGCAACGATCGAACACACCTTTGCGAGCACAGAAGACCTCAGCGTAATGGGCGGCATTTACAATTTTGAACTGAGCGCCACCAAAACAGGCGACCAGCAGCCAAACAACGATACCGTAAACGTCACGGTTAGAAACCGTCCGCTCCGGGAATTGGAAATTACCAATGTGCGCCCAATACAAGCTTGCATTGACCCCAGTTCTGTCCT
>JACMMM010000251.1 GCA_014379065.1 Saprospiraceae bacterium | reverse complement strand
CTTGAACCGAACACCGCTCAATTTCTTTGATAACGCCTCTTTACTTCCCAAGTACATTTTCGCACCTTTTGGCGCAGTAGCCCCAAAGGGCAAAACCTGTTGCGTTCCATCGGTAACGCCGGAATCTGCCTGGATGATCAGGCTTTTGCTGACGCCTTCTGCCCGCACACTGATATTGACGGTGGAGGCATTTTTGCTTAGCAGATTTTGGTAGGGATTTTTAAGCGTGATGAGCACCTCCTTTTTCAGGAAAATTTTAATTCCTGGCAATGTTGTCATGGGGTTTCCTTCAACAGGCTCTAAAGCATCAAAATCAGCAGGTAGGAAGACCTGGATTTTCAATTTTTGGGTACCCAGATCCTGATAGATGGCATAACTGGCTTGAATGGGCGGCGCTGGATAATGGTTGCTTGTATTTATGGGGGCGATTGCAGTTGCAATAGCATTAAAATCCGATGCGAGAAAAAACTTGTCGTCATAATTGGTTCCACCAGTACTATCATTCAATGGAGGCGCTTCCAAGCTCACCCATTCCTTCTTGGTTGAAACGGCCACACCCAAATTATGCGTTAGAGAGCGTTGTTGGGGGCTGAAAATCTGATCATCAATATTGTCAATGCTGATTTCAATCCATCTGTTCCCTTCTTGCAGCCACAGTTGGGGCGATGCAAGCACGAAACCGATTTCGGGCTCTTCGTACGTTCCGTCGTCGCCAAATAAGCGGTGGCTCTTTTTCCCGTCTGGCGAGTACAAATGGGTGAGCAGCGATTTTTTATAGTCGCTGTAATCAAAATCGTTGTTGAAAGAGAGCTTTTCCGCTACGAATAAGGTCTTTACCTCGGTCACTTGAGCCTGCGTCACGACCCAATCTTGCAGGGTTTCGTAGAACATTGGCTGGCCGTTCTTGTCCTTACCGCCCAGCAAAGAGGTGCCTTTTTTAATAAGCTCTTGGTCAAAGTTTTTGGCTAAGGTGAATATCAGGTGAACATGGTCAGACTCTGCCGGTCGACGGTGCAGACAGAGTATGTTTTCGTAATAGTAGCTTAGCTGGGCTTCCGTCAGATCGTTTAGACTATCCTGCGTGTGGCGGAACAACCGCAAAAACGCAAGGAATAAGGACACATGCGGTTCTACAACACGATAGGTGTCATCTTCGGGTTTGTCCATCAAAGCCAATTCCGCATCAAAAGCCTGTTGCCCCCGGTGGACAATCATCAAATAGGCATTGAAAAATGTAATGAATAATGCCCGCAGTTTCTCCCGGGTTAATTTGGCGTCAGGCTTAATCAGGTCGTAGCGCTTGCGGTCAGGTATGCCCCAACGGTTATCGGGGGTGTAAAAAATGTTGTACTGTTCATGCTGGAGTTTGTCATCGCCGCCTTTGTGCAGGGAGACAAGGCGTTGTAGTGCACCTTCCAGTTCATCGAAATCGCACTGGTTGTCACGTTTAATGATCTTGAGGAGCATATTCTGCATCGGGTGCTTGATCTGCACTAATTTCCCGTGCATTGTTTCGAGCCCCTTGGCCATGTCGAACAAGGTATCCAACAAATCCCGATACAAGCCTGGCACAGGGCTGGGTTTGCCTTTGGCCGGGTTGAAATTTTCCAATGCTTCTGCCAAAGCCAAATCAATATCCTCATACTTTTTGCGCAACTCGACTGTATCTGTAGAAGCCAACACAGCTAGGTACGTTAGGCTTTCAACCTCCCAAAACGCGGCCCAATCGCCATCGGGTTGGTTTAACTCATTAAAATAACTCAGGTTTTTGGCATAGCGATGTGCCGCCACCAATAAATCTTGTATGGAGCGGTCATCAAGTTTGAAATAGGAGGGTGTCAGCGCCTGAAGCAGCATAACCACTCGGCTGGTGCCCTCGCGTTTCAGGGGGTGGTGTAGGTTTATTCTGATGTTGCTCATTATGGTCTAATCGTTGCTTCGCGTTTGTAAAAATCGTACACATAATTGAACCTGCTGTTCGTGCTGCGCACCACCACATCCAGCGAGATCACCACACGCCCTTCCAACAGGTTTTCATCTTCCGAAATCTCGATGTTGCGCAATTCTATCCTTGGCTCATAGTAGAGGATGGCCTTGGAAATCAACTCCTTGATATAGGTCAGCAGGCTGGTATTGACCGGCTCGAACAGCAAATCCTCCAAGCCGCAGCCGTAATCGGGGCGCATGACTCGTTCCCCAGGCCGGGTTCTCAGCAGGATAAAAAGGCTCTGTTCTATATCCTCTACTTCCGACACCATATCTACCCCGCAAGCGCCGGGTACGTTCCGATGAAAGGAGACCGGGAAAGCCCAGCCGGTTCCGAGGAATGATTTTCGACTTTGTTCCATGTCCAGTGCCGTTTTGCGCCTGCCTGTCGGTAGGCAGGGTTTTATATTTTGCGGTTTAATATTTTCCTGTTTTTCTCACCCTCACCCGATCATGACGGTTGGGCTTCCCACGGTAATTTGGCCGCCATGGGCCGTAGAGTCGCCCATTCGAGCAGCAGGTTTACCACCGATAAGTACCGTGGTCGAACCTTGCAAGATCACGTCTGGCGGACCCGTGCAAGTACACATATTGCCAACGGTAGCCGCAGGCATGCCATTAATCATCACGGTAGGCAAGCCTGGTGGCATAATGGGGCCACCCACATGTGGGGTTGGCCCAGGGTTTTGCATAGGGCAAACATGCATATCACCGACTCTTGCTGCAGGAGGCATATTTTTTATTAATTTATTTTCACAATTGCACCTTTTACAGTCATATCGGCCGAGGCCGAGAGCTGGCTCTGCATTCCCTCAGCCTTGAAACTGCTCTGTGCTTTTTGGCTGATGTTGAGCGCTTCTATTTTGAGTTCCTGTTGGGCTTTGAGTGTCATATTTTTGGCCGATTCGAGGGTGATGCCGTCGGCATTCATCGTGATCTTGTTACCGTGCTCATCTTCCAAATGAATTTTATCCGCGTCCTCATCCATCACCATTTTTTTGCCGCCTGGCGTGGTTATAGTGAGGCTCTTTTTGTCGTCGTCAAAAATCATCCGCATGTCGCTACGGGTTATCCAACCTTTTTTGTGGTTGTCGTCGGTATCTGGCAAGGCTGCGGGTTTGGCGGAGCTGTTGAGCATTCCCAAGATGACTGCCTCGCGGGGATCATCGTTCAAAAAACCTACGACCACTTCGTCGTCAATTTCGGGCCTCCAAAACGAGCCCCGGTCTTTTCCAGCGTCTTGGCAAGCGATGCGCATCCACATCCCTTCGCCCCTGCTGTCAACCATCGGCAATCGCACCTGAATGCGGTGCGCATTCTCAGGGTCGCCCGCCAACGACGTCACTACGCCAATCTGTAAGCCGTGCACAGCGGGCAATAGGGCGGCGGCAGGGGCATCCTGTACATCTTCGAACTCGCTGGCAAACCAGCGTTGTGGGAGGCCGAACTGAGCATGCGTATACCAAAGCCCTTCGCCTATTTCATGTGTCACAGCGGTCAAGAACACATTGCCAGAATGCCGTAGCCCCACGCCTTCCAACTTGATGACATCGCCGGGATAAACATCTGGTACCCCTTGGAATTTTACCCGGCCCCGGCTTTTGGCAAGTTTGCTCTTGGTCATTTGGGCCGAAGCCCAGCTTTGCGCTTCCTCTTGATCTAAGGAGCCTGTGTGTCTTAAAGGCAAGTGTTCCAGGCCCATGACCTTTGAATAATCGGTATTGGGTGGTATTCCCGAAATGCGAACACCCACTGCACTTCCTACCGTTGAGGCTGCCTGACTCAGGGCGGAGGGCGGTTTGGGTGCTTTAAAACCACCTGCTCCGCCGCCTCCAGGCTCCGTTTCCTGAACCTCCTGATCATCGGGATTCCAAGCAAAGGCTTTTGCCGTAGGATATTGATCTCTGGCATCCATCTCGGCTTCAAACTCAAAGATGTTTACCCCGTAGTGCAAGGGGAATTTTTGCTTCTGGTCGAAATCGGGTGGGGCTATTTTTACAGCACCATCCTTGGCCAGCACCAGCATGCCATTTGCTTCGGCGCGCGTGTTCAAAAAGTCCCAGTCTGTGGCGTAGTATTGCACCATTTCGGGGTGCTTTTTACTGGTGCTTTTTACGTCGGGGTTCAATTTGCGGTTTCGCAAAAGTTCTTCTAAAATATCGCTGTCGGATTGGTTGAAATAATACTTGTTGTTCCGGCCAACGGTCATTTTGACGGCCTCGTCTTTGCATTCGATTTCAATAAACGGGGCATTGTTTTGTAAGATCCGCACAGAATGACGAACAACAATTCCCTTGAAAATCAATTTATTATCACCATGATATCCAGCATGAATTTCAATCGGATTGCCTGGGGAGAGAAGATCTAAATCGCTTATTGGAAACTCCTGCTTGCCCACGTCCCCATCCAGAAAAGTCAGCATAGCAAAAGGGATCCGGTTGGCACAACGACTGACCCGAATGCTAAAAGGGATGACAGTGTCGGGCACGGGCGCACCATTGACCTTTATCTGGGTGCTGACCAGATTGACGCGTTCGCTACCCGGCGGGATGAGTTGACTGGGTGAGATGTCGGCCATGAAAGGGTTACTGCTTTTCTAAGGGTGGAAATGTCAATTCTTGTCCAACGGGCAACTTTCTGAAAGTAGTCAGGCCATTTGCTTTGGCTACTTCCAGCAAAAAGCGCGGCGAGCCGTAAATCGAATTGCAAAGGTTGTCTAAGCGGTCGCCTTCTTTAATGAACCGGGTATGGGTCAGGTCGGCGGACATGAGGTTGGATTTCAAAATTTTCGAAGTCGTCTCCTCATGTTCTTTGAATGTCAGCTTGACTTTTGCGCGCAGGGAAGTTCCGTTGGGGCGGAACAGGGTATGCTGAATGTCAATGGACTCGATAATACCTTGGAAGATAAACAATCCATATATCACAAACAGCAGATTAGGCATGTGCAAGTCACCATTGAACCCAACCGTGCGGCGCAGGGAGATCAGTTCGGCGGTAACATCTTTTTTCTCTCCACTGGCACCCGTGCCATCTATCAATATCTCTACGGTAAGCGACTTTGGGCGAACGCCCAGAAAGCGCTGTTCCGTTTTATTGGTGCCACTGGGTTGAGGATCTTTAAACTCATATTTCTCCTCTTCGCTCCAGTTGTCCTGATTGAACATGGCGATCCAAGGTGCTCCTTTAGGGATCGGGACAGGGTCGAATTTGCTTACGGGTATAATGGTTAATCTGCCTGCCGCAGGCACCATATTCATAATCGCTCCTGCCGCTTCACCTATGGCGTTGGTTACTTCTGTAAACATGGCTTATCGTTCATTTTTGCGTTTTAGGACATCCAAAATGGCCTCTACAGATTTTTTGACCTGAACCATATTGGGATCATTATCATTGCTTTGTGCACTGTTGGCGTTGTTGTTTGACGCTCTGGAAGCCTGTGCGTTGGGTTGCTCGTTCACCTTGGCACGGACAGCCAATTCAATTATTTCAATGGGCATAGTGATTCGAAATTAGCAGGTATCTTAGGTGATTATTTTGAAATACTGGTACGCAAGTTCCATGGTCTCTATCACGATTTTGCTTTCCTCCGCATTGAAGCTGGAGATGTTCCATTTCTGTGGCCAAGCATGGATGCATTGGTAGGTTTGCAAAGGCTCATGGTTCTCGTTGAGCAGCGTAACCATTACCGTAGAGGTTTGAATATCAAAATGTTCAATGGCATCAGTAGCCCATTTGATCAATTTTGAATCCACAATAAGCCCGCGCATCAGGACAAGGTTTGGGTACTGGGCGCGGGTCGGGAGCTTGTACGAAAAACGGTTTTCGCCACCCGAATTGATGGTCTCAGTGCCTAAGTCGCGCGAAAGGCCACTGACGCTTTGGAAATACATATCCCGCGTGGTCAGCCCAGGCACATCTAAAAACTCGACACGAAAATGAAAGCCTACAGGTGGGTAATCCATGACTAAGGGTTGATAATGGTTCATATTGGCTGATAAAGGCTGACAATCATCGGATCGGCCATAAACCAACCTCGATATTTGTCAACCTCTACCAACTTTGGTGCTCATTCAAACTTCATCGTCAACCCTTCGTGTGCCAGCTCAAGCGTTTCGATGGCAACCTCGTTGCCATCGGCTTTGAGGTCGGTGCTTTGCACTTTGATGGGCCATGCTTTTTTTACTTGCCAGGTCACCACAGGTTCGTGATTCTCATTGAGCAGGGTAATGGTTACGTCGCGCCGTTCGATCTTGTTCAGCTGTACTGTATTGAACCATTCAAAGTATTGATTGTCACTTTTGAACGTGCCGCGCTTTAGTGTGATATTGCTGAATTTGTGCATCCCGGGCATCTTGATTTTGTGGTATTCTGGACTGTTGCCGGCGCGATATTCGATCACATCGAGTTGCACATCCAGACCGGTGACTTCGGTGAACCCGATGCGGGTGCCGCCCCAGTCAACGGAGAAGTGAAACTTGGGAATAGGATATTCTTCCATGATTTTTTATGCTAATGGTTAGATTGATGATTGTTTATAAGCAGTTGAGATGCAAAACTCAACGGATAAGGGACTTCGGGTCCATTACGATTCTGGCAACTTATGTGAGAAACGCAAAATGATGAACTCTGCCGGGCGCACGACGGCCATGCCAATCTCAATGATCAGGAAGCCGTTGAGCACATCAAAGGCGGACATAGTTTGGCCCAGGCCCACTCGTACGAAGAACGCGTGTTCAGGCTTTGCACCCATCAGTGCGCCAGCGTTCCATTGTGTGGTGAGGAAGTTTTCAATCATGGCACGCACTTTCACCCATGTGTTCGCGTCATTCGGCTCGAACACAAAGCGATAAGTCGCTTTTTTTACAGACTCCTCTACGAAATTGAAAAAGCGGCGAACGCTGATATATCGAAATTCCAGGCTGGATGCATCCATGGTGCGCGCTCCCCAAACGATGGCGGCACCTCTGTCAGTAATAGGGCGGATTGCATTGACGGCTTGACCAGATGCAGGGCTGTTCATGTCGTCTTGGATAGAGTTGTCGAACTTTAAAGCGGGACCAAAGACGGCTTGTACGCCAACATTGGCAGGTGCTTTCCACACACCGCGTGCCTGATCCACCTGCACGTAAATACCCGCCATGGCTGCGCTGGGGGGCAATTGAACTCGGATTTTACTTGCTTTTGATTTGATTTGGGCATAAAGCGATGCATCAGCTGTTTGTACGACACTTAGCAGGCCGTTGTATGTGCCCGGGCCAGAACGGACATTCCCTGACGCGTCCTTATGTACAATGGTTACTTTTGAGTCAGCCAGTGGTGTATAGCTAATAGTCGTATCAAGATATGGGTAGTATGCTGCCCCGTAAGAAAGGTTGTTCGTAATAGCTCCTCTAAAGGCTGTCATGTCAGCGCCAATCGCACTAGTGTTTGCGGCGTTTTGCTGGACATCCATTATTACCACGCGGTCCTTTAGGGAGGCAGCTTGGGACAGTGCTTCTTGATAGATTCCTGTATAAGTGGTTCCAGAATGAACAGCTTCCGGGATGACAAGCATGGTAGGCTCATCCTCGTTCTTAACTGCTATAACACCTTTTTTCAGGCGATCATCGTCTGGACCAGTGGAGCCTGGCTTGCCCACAGAGACGATATAACAAGGTCCCCCGCCATTTGCGAAATAGTGCTGAATGGCATAATATAGGTTGTGTTTAACAGAGTCGTTGCTAGCAACAGGCTTCAGCTCTGCTTTGATGTCCCGGCGTAGTAAGTTGTTCGCCGCATCGAGAGAATCGGTCAATGTGACCAATGCCTCAGGTGGCGCATCTGCTGTACCAAATAGCTCTTCATACTCTTTCAGGGAAAAGATTTTAACGGGCACGATCGGTGGCTCAGTAGTACCGGTTCCTGTACCCGTTCCAGTACCTGTTCCCGTTCCGGTACCTGTTCCCGTTCCGGTACCTGTTCCTGTTCCTGTGCCCGTTCCGGTACCTGTACCGGTTCCTGTAGGAGGATTGTGAGGGTCTTTCTGTGTGTAGCCAATAAAGGCTGGAATGCTGGTGCCCACGCCAGTCACTGAGGGTGGCAGAAGAGATATTTCTTCTACATAGGCGCCGGGGCTTTTGTAATCGCTTAAACTAGGCATGGTGTTGGTCGGTTTAAATTTTTAAAAGGTGAACGTTTTTCGGATTTTGGAGCAACTTGGTTTTGTCAATAGATTTTTCAAATCCCAAAGGCAAAAGCCCCGCCGCCCAGCTTCCATTTATGTTTCGAACATGATTTGATACCGTCTAAAGGGTTCCCAATCTGCACCTGAAGGCTGGAAAATGCGCACTACGCCAATGCTGTCGGAGGGTAGGGTCTCATCAGTCAAGAATATCATTTCAGACGAGCCAGAAGGCTGTTGCTTAAGGGTGTAGCCATTTTCAGGCAAGACAATTTCGACGGATTTGCTTTGAGACACAATTGGGAAATTTTTGGTGCTCCCAGCTGGTGCGTGTTCGATCATTTCAATCTGGCTCACTCCGGCTTGTGTTGGGCGGAAGGTGAACCTACTGGGCATCCTTGAACCAAAATCGTCCTCACCAACTGCGATTCCTGCAGGAAGCGAAAAGGTGTCAGTGTTCAATGCCACTGCATTCAAATTGTCAAAATAGATCAACCTCGCCCGGCCAGAGAAGGGCGGCAAAACAGATGGTATAATCGAGTAAGGTTTTGTTACGTTCAGGAATGAAAGATCTGGAAGCCGGATCAGAAAGGTAAATCCCTCATTCAGCGCAGGGCTGACGCGAAGTTTTGCCGTGCCATTTGGGGCAACAATTTTTTCGGCATACACAGTGCCCCCACCCCCAGTGATATATGGCCTGAACACCCACCCCATGCGAAGTAGCCGTTTTTGGGTTTCGCTCGTAGGCCCCACTGAGAACTCCGGGGCTGGCGGCGCAGGTTTGCCCGGCCCGGGCGGCGGGTATTTGCCGTGCAATATTTCTAGGCTGAAAAAAGGATCAAATTTCCAGTGCATGGCATTAGTTGAGGTTTGCGTTTGCTTCGATTTCTTTTATTTCAGCAGCGTCTTTCATCTCGGACTCTTGTATTGCTACGATGCGAAGTTTGTACAGCACTGAGGGTGTGTATTTTCCTCCCAGAATGCCCCATAGATGATTGATTTGCTCGAAATTGAGCGTGAATAGATCGAGCATTATTTTGTTTACCAGGGCATCTGACGGGAAATTGCTGTTGGGGCTGTTCTCTTTGGTGAAGACTGATTTGCGCTGGAAGAACCTTATCACTTTGTTTATATTCTTGAGGGCTTCAGGGTATAGATTGTGTCCGCAAGCAAACAAAACATACAAGTTGAGAAATATGGTAGGGTTGCGCTTCTTTAGTTTGTCGTCATCTACCACATAATGAGAGCCGTTTTTCAAGGTTTTTTCTTCCTCGATGTTCACCAGTGTCACGATCACGTTTTCTTTCGAAATATTTGAATTGGCATCCTCTATGTGTGCAACATTGCTCATCGCTACAAATGGCGGTTGAGGCATATCGTAATAGTCGTTGATTTCATCGCAAATAAATTGGATTGTTTCAGCAATCATAAGGAAGCAGAAATTTATCGCGCAAACGCACAAAGCACAGCCATAAGGCCGACAATGCCAGAAGCGCCTTTGCAAGAGCAAAAACAGACAAGCCCATTCAGGGCGAGCCAAATGAAAAATATGGAAATTAAACAGCGGCTAAAAGCCGGGATGCCTCAAAAAATGGGAGGAAACGGGTAATAGGGTCGAGAATCGTAGGTGTGCAGGGAAGACGCTACAGGTGGTTTTTCAAATAAGGGACGAGGGACGTAGGGGAAGTCTGGTTTTTACAAAAGTCGTAAGAGACGGGTTAGCGGTCGGGGACGTTGTTTTCGAGTAAGGTCGTGGTTCGGAAAAGTCGGGTGCTAGGTTCTGTAAAATTCCGCTACAGTGGCAGAACAGCAGCAAAGGTAACGGCGCAATTTAAACGCCCAAATTTTGAATGGGTTTTTTTTAAAACAACCTCGTAATTTAACAAATGTTGATCGGCAGGCACAATTTAGGCTCGCCTTCCTTGCCATCAAAACGTTCTATATTTGCCTCGCTTTTGCAGTACAATCAATCGCCAAGCACATTCCTACTATTTTGAAAATCTAATGACTAAAAAACGCATACTTATCGCTGGCGGTGCTGGCTTTATCGGTTCACACCTTTGTGATCGCTTCATGACTGAAGGTTTTCAGGTCATCGCTATGGACAATCTCCTCACGGGTGACCTTGCCAATATTGAACACCTGTTTCCCGAAAAGGACTTTGAATATTATCACCACGATGTGACGAAATTCATTCATGTGCCGGGCAAACTCGATTATATCCTAAACTTCGCGTCTCCAGCCAGTCCGATTGATTATTTGCAAATGCCGATTCAGACCTTGAAAGTCGGGGCGCATGGTACCCACAACCTGCTTGGCCTTGCCAAAGAAAAAGGTGCAAGAATCCTCGTGGCATCTACTTCTGAGGTGTACGGTGATCCACACGTTCATCCACAAACTGAAGAATACTGGGGCAATGTAAACCCCGTCGGCCCCCGCGGTGTGTACGACGAAGCCAAACGCTTTCTCGAAGCCATCACCATGGCCTACCACAATTACCACGGGGTAGAAACCCGAATCATCCGAATTTTCAATACATACGGTCCGCGCATGCGGGTGAATGATGGGCGCGTACTGCCCGCGTTTTTTTCGCAAGCCATTCGCGGCGAAGGGCTAACGATCTTTGGCGACGGCTCGCAAACCCGCTCGTTCTGTTACGTGGACGATCTCGTGGAAGGGATCTACCGCCTTTTGTTGAGCGACTATCACTTACCTATGAATGTTGGCAATCCTTCGGAAATCACCGTCATGCAGTTTGCCCACGAGATTCTGGCGTTGGTGCAAAACCCCAAAGCGTATATTGACTATCGCCCGTTGCCCGTTGACGACCCGAAACAGCGTCGCCCGGACATTACGAAGGCGCAAACCATTCTTGGATGGAATCCAAAATTTGACCGCGAAGAAGGGTTGAACCTGACGTATGAGTATTTTAAAAAAGTGGTAAAATAGTTGGCAGTAACAGAGGGCAGGAGCAGTAGGCACCCACTGCTACTGCCCTCTGTTACTGCCAACTACTACTGCCTCTGCCACGGCCTCCTTCTTCAACTCCGCCAAATCCAACAATTCCATATACCCCTTTTCCTCAAGCATTTGCACGATTTCGCAGCAGTGTTGGAAAAATAGTTTCGCCTCGGGCGCATCCATTTTTTTGCGGGGCTTGTAGCCGATGAGATAGTAGTTGCTGCCTTCCAGATGGGCGGGTGGTTTTTCTGTAAGGAAGCCTTGCAAGGCTGGGGTAAATTGTTGGCGGACTTGTTCTTCAAACGTGCCTTTGAGCCAGAATTTATCTGAGAATTTAGGATTTTCCTCAAAATTGATGTCGCTGCTCATGCCGAGCTTTGCCTGCAACTTGTGCCACCACTTTTCAGGTTTCAAATGGAAATTGGGCAAAAACCAATTTTTATTGTTGGCAAAAAACACGGTTTGTGAAATCCGCTTGGGCGTGTTCCCGGCCTGAATAGTGTAAGTGTAGTCGAAAAGAAAAACCTCTGTTTCTCCCACCAAACCACGCAGTACATTGGTGATTTTTCCGTTGCGAAACCAGCGCCTGCGTTCGCGCTGAAAAAGATTAAAGCCTTGCAGTTGCCGCGCTA
Source organism: Saprospiraceae bacterium (assembly GCA_014379065.1). Lineage (GTDB taxonomy): Bacteria > Bacteroidota > Bacteroidia > Chitinophagales > Saprospiraceae > M3007. Next base: position 8,508 of record JACMMM010000251.1, on the reverse strand, counting down.
ATCCAAACGAATCTTTGTGTGAAAACGACAGACCAAGGGTTTGGGACAGGGCTTGCATGGATGCTGTGCGGGCGATCGTAGCCTTGTTTTTGAACCATAGGATAAAGCCTATGGCGACAGCCCAAACCAAGGCAAAAAGGATGGGTAGGATGAGGGGAGAGCCAACATTGAGGAACATAGTCGGTGGGTTTTGCAAAAGCAAATGTAGAAAACTGTTGCAAATGAGTGGTTTTTGAAAACTGCCGTATTTTAGCGTTCAAATTATTGAACATGAAAACGTCGTTCACCATTTCGGATACCTTCCCCACTACGCCCGATGTGCTATATGCCGCTTGGCTCGATAGCGAAGTCCACGCTGCTATGACGGAAGGAGGCGAGGCTGTCATCGATGCGGCTTTGGGTACCTACTTCTCGGCTTGGGATGGCTATATATCGGGCAAAAACCTTGAATTGGAGCCAGAGAGGCGCATCGTACAGTCGTGGCGCACTAGCGATTTTCAAGAAAACGACGCTGACTCCAAGGTTGAAATTTTGTTGACGCCCGTGCCTAAGGGGACAAAGTTGACTTTAATTCACACCGAAATTCCAGCGGGACAACCGGATTATGAGGAAGGTTGGGAGGACTTTTATTTCAAGCCTATGCATTCATACTTCAAATAATTGGTCATGCAAGAGGACATCACGACAGAATTTGAGCGTATCCGCCCCCAACTGCGGTCTTACATCCTCCGAATGACCGCCAGTTCGGCAGACACCGACGATATTGTGCAAGATACCTGGATTAAGGCGAGCCAAAATATCGCCTCCTTCCAAGGGAATTCCAGCCTGAAAACCTGGCTTTTTTCCATCGCTTCCAACCTCGCCAAAGACAACTTGCGACTCAAAAAACGCTGGACGGAAGACGCCAATGACATCTGCAAGCAGGAGGCACTTGGCAACCGCGCTTTTTTTGAAGAAGCCATGAACATCCGGAAGACTTCCGCCCAGGGTAATTTCGAAATCAAAGAGCATATCACCTTTTGCTTCACCTGCATTTCAAAATCACTTCCGCTGGAACAGCAAGTCGCTTTGTTGCTCAAAGAGGTCTATGCGTTCAAAATCAAGGAAATTGCCGAGATTTTGAGCATTTCGGAAGCCATGAGCAAATATTACCTGCATGTGGGGCGCAGCAAAATGATCGAACTATTCGACCGACGTTGTGCGATTATCAACAAGGAAGGCATTTGCCATCAATGCACCGAATTGAACGGCATTTTCAATCCTAAACAAAACGCCCAAGAAGAACTCATGAAAATCGAAATGGCGCGCGATGCGGAAACGAAAGACAAGGAAGCGCTATTCGACTTGCGGATGAAAATTGTACAGAGTATAGATCCTTTTGAGTCGGGAGCTTCAGATTTGCAATTGCATCATTTGGAACATAATCGTCAGGTCATGGAAGCACATTTGGAACGAGCATAAATCAATTATGACTATATCTCAGGCATTAGCGGGAACACTTTTCGAATTAGTAGTGCAGAGATCGAACCATCTTCCGAACCATCAAAAAACATTTTTTCAAAAAACTTTCCATTTCGCCTATCATTTTTTCCCGCTCAAAAGTCAGAATATCAAAACGTTTAAAGTTTCATCACAATGAACAAACTTTTGATTCTCTGTATCATGACCATTTCCACCTTAACGTCTGCACAAACCACCCAAGCTACTACCATCCGCAAAACCTTCAGCCGCACAACCTCGGTGAGCAGCACCATTCAAGCCGATCCGAGCGTCGTCTGGGTTTTGCTGACCAGTGCCGCCGATTACAAACGCTGGAACTCCACCATTGTCAGCATCGAGGGTGACATTGCACTTGGCGAAAAAATCCGCCTTAAATCAACGCTCGACCCGAAGCGTACTTTTAAACTTAAGGTGAAAAAATTTGAACCGGAAAAAAGCCTCGTTTGGGGCGATGCCATGGGCAAGCGGACTTATGCCTTGACGCCAAATGGTAAAGGCACTGTTTTATTCTCCATGGTAGAAAAAATTGGCGGCCCGATGTTTCCTTTGTTTGCCAACAAAATCCCTGCTTTTGATTCCTCTTTTGACCAGTTTGCCGCAGATTTGAAAAAAGAGGCAGAAAACGTTCAACAAAGCAAACACTAAAAGGTGCATTTTAACCACACTCAATATTATGAAAAACGGAACAAAAGAAAATCCCTGGCAACTGAAAACCGCCCCAGGCACCGCCGAATACACCATGTACCGCGATGATGAAAAAGGTATCATCGTTTGCAAAGTCGGCACCACCATTCTACATTACGACCAGCGTTGTATCGAAGACCTACACGCCATGCTCAAAGCGCACGGCGATTGGATGGAACTCGGCGCCGCCGATGAGGGCAAGGAACCCAAACCAGGTACCGTCGAAGCTTGGGGACGGTCTCCAGAGAATCCAATGGGTGGATGGTATGGCCTGAAAAAAGGATTTCGAGGGCGCTTCGGTATGTATGTGCCGCCTTTGATGGAGGAATTGGGCTTAGTCGAACTTGAGCACAACCCTAAAAACAATCGGATGCGCGCCAAATAAAATGACTAAGTACATTTGGCACTATAATTACAACCGATTATGAACAGGCAAGGCTGTCTTTACCCATTTTTTGCCATTTTCGCTATTGCGGGGCTCGTTTGCGGGGCAGTTGGCGTATCTGGGCTCCTATCCAAACAGCACATCTTGAATGAAGGGCTCAAAACTACGGGCACTATTCTCGATCTGGATCGATCCTCAAAGGGAAGCGTCGCCCCAGTCATAGGCTTTCAAGACGAGCAGGGAAACGACAGGGTGTACCACTCTAACACCTATACTAGCGAGAGCGATTACCAGATAGGTCAAGCATTGACCATCTGGTATTTGCCTTCCGACCCCGAATCGGAAGTAGCGTTGAATGCATTCGATTGGGCCGATTTCTTTCCCTTTATTTTCCTGTTCAGCCATGGCGGGGTCGGTATTGGCGGCCTGGTTTGGCTCGAACGCAAACGCCGGTTGCGCAAGTGGCTGAACGAATACGGCCAAGAAGTAAAAGCCCGATTTACAAAAGTGGACACCCACTCAGGAAAATCAACCTCCTATTCGATCCTTTGTGAATGGAAAGACCCTTATACGGGTTTGGTTCACGAATTCAGGAGTGACCACTCCAGTTCAAACCCAGAGGGCCTGCTTGCCTCGCACGATGGCTTGTTGCGCGTCCTGATTGACCCAGCCAACCCCAAACGTTATTGGGTGGATACTGCTTTTCTGAAAGGATAATAGATACGGCTTTTTATACCTTATTTTGAAGTTCGTCGGGTAATTTCGCGCCATGAAAAAAAATACATCTTCCCTCCAATGGGAGGGGGCGGGGGAGACCGCAATCATTGTTGGCGCAGGCTTGGTTGGCTCTTTATGGGCCGTTTTTTTGGCCCGTCGCGGCTATTCCGTTAAAGTTTTTGAGCGCCGCAGCGACATGCGCACCGCTGGCTACATCGGTGGAAAAAGCATCAACCTTGCCATGAGCGAGCGGGGTTGGAAAGCCATCGAAAAAGCAGGTATCCGCGAAAAAATAGAAAAAGTCGCCATCCCTATGCCGGGGCGTATGATGCACAGCGTGTCGGGCGAACTGACCTTCCAACCATACGGAAAAGAAGGCGAAGCCATTTATTCTGTGTCGCGTGGGGGGCTCAATCTTGAGCTGCTAAATATCGCAGACAGTTTCCCCAACGTCGAGTTTTTCTTTGACCATCGTTGTGCCGATGTGGACTTGAATAATCCGACCATTACGTTTGAGGACTTGAAAACCAATACATTAAAAACCATCGATGCACCGCTCATCTTTGCAGCCGATGGAGCGTTTTCTGCCGTGCGCTATGCTTTGCAGCGGACGGACAGATTCAATTACCGCCAATTTTACCTGGACCACGGCTACAAAGAACTGAGCATTCCGCCGCTCGAAAACGGCGAACACCAGATGAAACCGGGTGCCTTGCATATTTGGCCAAGGGGCAATCACATGCTCATTGCGCTGCCCAACGCCGAAGGGAGTTTTACCTGCACTTTGTTCCTTCCATTTGAAGGGGAGGTGTCGTTTGAAAAGTTGAAAAACGACGCGGATGTGCTTGGTTTTTTCCAAAAATACTTCCCGGATGTCATCCCGCTCATGCCTACACTGCTGCGCGATTTTTGGGCAAATCCCTCGTCCTCGCTTGTCACCGTGAATTGTTCGCCCTGGCAATGGCAAGGCCGGATCCTGCTGCTCGGCGACGCGGCCCACGCTATTGTGCCGTTCTACGGACAAGGCATGAACGCGGGTTTTGAGGACTGCACCATCCTTGATGCCATGCTGGATGAAATGGGCGGCGACTGGTCGAAAACCATCCCAGCATTTGCTCAATCCAGGGTGAAGGACGGCAATGCGATTGCTGAATTGGCCCAGCGCAATTTTGTGGAAATGAGGGATTTAGTGGCTGATCCCAAGTTTTTGCTGCGCAAGAAAATTGCCGCTGATCTGCACGCTAAATTTCCGCAGGAGTTCCTGCCAGTTTATTCCATGGTGACGTTCAGCAATACGCCGTACCACGTTGCGCTACGGGAAGACGATGCGCAAAACGCGCTTTTCCGGGAAATTTTGAGTTTGGAAAACGTGGAAGCGGAATGGAATGGGGGAGGGGTGGAGCAGGCGTTTCGGGAGTGGTTGGCGGGGAGAAGTTAGTGTCCCCTAATCCTCATAGTGCCCTCTAAGCGCGTAGATAATGAGGTGGTCATTCGTAGCAGTATAGACCATGCGGTAGTTTTTCGTCAATTCGGCGCGACCACAAACCTTTTTTATCGCCTTTAAGCGCTTCGGGTTTGCCAATGCCTTCGAAAGGAGTACGTCTGCATTCTTTGATTAATCGCATTACTCGAAGGCCAGATTTTCGATCTTCTTCAAACCATTCAGCCAATTCGTCCATTGCGTCTTTGTGGAACTGGACATCGCGCATAACTAGTTGATTCTGTGGCGTTTTAAAGCGGTGACGACATCATAATTTTCGTCAGATTCGGCTGCCTGCAAGAGATCGTCAAACGCTGCGCCGGGTATAGCGTAAGATGCCCCCTCTTGAGTTCTGTTTGCCAGCTTTGCTGCAATTTGTTCAAGCGCAACGGTATCATCCGATTCAAAAGTCACACTGACTTGGCGGTTTTTGAAAAGAGCGCGGATGTTTTTCAGGAAGGACTCATCCAGTTCTTCAGATTTTATTTTTACAGTGATAGAAGCCATGCCATAAAATATTGTGTACAAAAGTAATGAATATTGGCCGTTTTTTCAGACTTGTTCCTACTCATTCACATGTTCTTCGCCCTTTCCAAAATCCTCGCCTTTCTCCTTAAGCCGCTCAACTTAATGGCGCTCACAGCGCTCTATGGGCATTTCACTAAAATCCCCCAAAGACGCCAGCGGGCCTTTACCATCCTGATTATCATGCTCTTGGGCTTTAGTACGCCTTGGCCAGTCAACGAATTGGCGCGGCGTTGGGAGATTGGTCAGCGCAATCCAGAAAGCATTGTCGAGCCGTACGACGTGGGCATTTTGCTGGGCGGTTATACTGAAATGTCAGCGGCGAGTCCAGCAGGGATGGTTACGTTCAGTCGCTCCGCCAACCGGCTCACCGGGACGCTGGCCTTGTATAAAACAGGCAAAATCCGACGCATCCTGCTCACAGGTGGGTCGGGTCGCATCGTCGGCGAAGAAACTTCCGAAGCTCCCGTGTCGCGTTGGTATTTGCAACAAGTGGGTGTGCCTGACAGCGCTATTTTGGTGGAGGGAAATTCGCGCAACACTTGGGAAAACGCCTTGTATTCCAAGCAATTAATAGACAGCCTTGCTCCCGGAAGTCGCTGCCTGCTCATCTCCTCGGCCTGGCATTTGCGCCGCGCCAAAGGCTGCTTTGACAAAGCGGGGCTGCCCTGCGATGTGTTTGGTACTGACTTCTTTACGGAGCAGGATATGGGCAACAAACTCCATTGGCTTCAGCCCAGTTGGGAGTGCTTGATGAAATGGGATTACCTGTTGAAAGAATGGGTAGGGTGGCTGGTGTACAAAATGAAGGGGTACAATTAGTTAGCATACTACGAATGGGTATTTTTGTTCAATTTTGCACCCATGCCCGCAGCACCTGAAATCCTACAAGCCATTGCAGATGGTGAAATCGACCAAGCTTTTGTACTGGCCAAGGCCTATGTACAGGCCGAGGCGCCGGGCATGAAAACGCAGTTGGCGACCATAGAAAGCGTTTATAAACTCAGCAAGAGCGAACTCAATAAGGGCAAAATTTCTTTCGGAGATTTTTCACTTCACCACGCCCGTGCAGCCGATGCGCTCTGTCAAATGTTCGCACCGGCATCTGAAAAGGCCCCCACGCTTCAATCTGGCTATCACGCGCTCACCTGCGATCGTGAAACGCAAACCGCTCATTTTGAGCAACTTTTTATAAAACGTCGCACAGCAGGCGAGCAAATCCAATTCTATTATCTATACGGCGGTCGGTATCAATCGCACGAAAGCCTTTCAAAAAGATTGGTGCACGAGCGCGGCGGGATGCGGCGCGGGCTTGCGCTTGCACCAACTGCCAAAGTGGGGCTCGGCTCGGTGCAGTTTGATGTTTGCGAGGACATCGAGTGTTCCAAAGTTGAGTTCATCACGCGGCTTTGTGAGGCATTCAGCATCAATCCCAACGCCTATGTTGACCTGAAAAGTAAGCGGCTGGATTTCATTTTACAGGAAAGTTCAGTGCTGCGTGGGCTGCGCTCAGCGGATTTTGCGCTTTGCTATATCGAAGTGTCGGACTGGGACAACCAACTCGTTCCGACCGTGGGTGAATGGTTTGTGAAAGAATTTTGCGAATCTACCTTACGCGATGACGCACCCACTTGTCTGTTCTTTTTTGGGGTAAACTACCGCGAAACGGACGAGCGCACTCCTCGTGAAATAGAAGTGGCGCTCCGCAGCGCACAACATATCGACGGTTTGCCCGAACTCACCATGATCGAAGAGGCCAACCTCGAAGATTGGATTCGGCACTACTCCAAACCACTTGGACTGGCGAATATTTCTGCCCGCGATGCGCTGTTCGATGAGGTCCTTGCTAAAGTGCGGATAAAACATCAAAGCTCACCCCGCAAACATGTGCCGGGAAAAGACCATCTCCTACACATGGACGACGTGGAGATGGAGTTGAAACGGGTTATTGATGAGAAGAATGAGTAAAAAATATCCAATATCCAACAAGGAATGTCCAACAAGGAATATCCAATATCCAACAAGGAATTTCCAATGTCCAAGTATCACACGCTCTTGAAATTTACGCCTTGATTTAAAGGCGATATCTGTGTAATTCAAAAGCCTTTCAAGACCAGAATATCTTCTCATATTGAATTCAAGTTTTCAAAAATAGAAGGAATGCCAAGCTTGTCCTAACTTGGAAATTGGAAATTCCTTGTTGGATATTGGATATTAAAAAAACAACTATCAACATAATGAAAATCAACATAATAGATCGCCAGCCCCTCCTGTTCGACCCCGAAAAATACCTGATGGACGACGGCCTGCGCAACGCCGTGGAAGTCGCTATCGCACTCAATCAGCCGTTGCTACTCACAGGCGAACCTGGCACGGGCAAGACCCGCCTGGCCGACAAAGTGGCGCACGAACTGGCCAAAGACAAGTCGAAATTCGACTTTGCGCCAGAGCCGCTGGTGTTCAATACCAAATCCTCCTCGGCAGCCCGTGACCTGTTTTACACCTACGATGCCGTGAGCCATTTCGCAGCCGCCAACCTTCGCCGCGACATCAGCCAGCGGCCTCCTACTGCGGTAGAATATCTCGAATTGCAGGCACTCGGGCTCGCTATCGCCCGTACGAATCCTTCCGCTGTGGACCCACTGCTGGTGAACACCGATGCCTACCGCGACAAACCTCGCAGTTCCGTGGTTTTGATTGATGAAATTGACAAGGCCCCGCGCGATTTTCCAAACGATCTGCTGTTCGAGATCGAGCGGCAAGAATGCCTCATCAAGGAACTAGAAAATTACCCGTTGCGCCGTGAGTCGGGTCAGCGTATTGTGGTTATCCTGACCTCTAACTCCGAAAAGAACCTGCCCGACGCTTTTTTGCGACGTTGTGTTTTTTATCACATTCCATTCCCTGACAAAGACCAACTCATAGCTATTGCCAAGACTCAATTGGGTGGCTACACCCGCTTCACGGAGCAGTTGCTGGATGAATTGGTGACCAAATTCAATGCCATCCGCGATAATTCCGTGCGCAAGGCTCCTGCCACCGCCGAACTGTTGGGTTGGTTGCAAGTGCTTGATTTGCAGGATTATGTGAGTAGTTCTGAGGACAAACGAAAAGAAATTGCACTGCAAAACCTATCGTTATTAGTAAAAACGAGGGAAGATATGGAAGCGGTGAAAAAACTTTTTTAAAGCATTGTTCCAACTTGGACATTGGAAAT
>JACMMM010000250.1 GCA_014379065.1 Saprospiraceae bacterium | reverse complement strand
CGTTGCTCCAGCCGCAAACGGGCAAAGGGCAGTTCCGCTAAACAATCAAAGGCAAGAATGAGCGCGAACCAGCGAATGTATTCTACATGGTTGCTGTAATACAGCAGATCAGCAATCGGCTGCGCAAAAAGCAAAAAGGCCGTCGTGATGACAAGCGTCGAGCCAATCAGCGAAATCAGTCCGGTCGCATAGGTTCGGTTACGGTCGGCGACAGGTGTTCCATACCTGAAAAAGGCCGACTCCATGCGGTAGGAAAAAATCACGATGAGAAACCCGACGTAGGCGTACAATTCATTCAACACTCCATTTTCTGCCGTAGAAAAGGTACGGGCATAGATGAAGGTCAAGATGAAATTCAGCATCCGCCCGACGATGCTGCTCAAGCCATAAAGCACCGTTTCGCCTGCAAGTTTTTTGACCAATGACATGGCGGCAAAGGTAGATTCAGACGCAATCCTTTTTTCTCAAAAAAATTTCCCCGCCAGCCAATTGCCAACGGGGAAATCGTAAATCCAAAATTGTAAATCCAAAATTGGCTTATTCCATTTCCTGCACCACCTCTTCCACTTCAGGGATCATCCGCTTGAGCATTCCTTCAATACCCGCCTTGAGCGTGACGGAAGACGATGGGCAACCGCTGCAAGAACCTTGCATCGTGACATATACTTTCCCAGCGTCAAAGGCTTTGAATTCGATGTTGCCACCGTCCATTTCCACGGCAGGCTTCACATAAGTATCAATCAATTCTTTCACTCTTTTGGCAATTTCGCCTCCTTCTCCGCTGAACTGCACGGCATTGCTGGTCGCCAATACTTTTTCCGAGTATTCGGCAAAACCCTCACGGATAATAGTCCCATCTTTCTCGATATAATCTTTGATGAACTCTTTGATTTTCAGCATGATGTCCGCCCAATCATAGTTCATCTCCTTCGTCACCGTCACGTAATTGTTGTTGAAATAGACGGTTTTCACGTAGGGCAATTCCATCAGGCTGTTCGCCATCGGGCTCCATTCTGCGGCCAATTCCTGATCTTTGAAATCAGCGATGCCCCGGAAAAGCATCCGGTTGGTTACATATTTCAGCGCCTCTGGGTTGGGCGTTTGTTCCGTGTAAAGCATCACGGGGCTTTTAGTGATCGTATCCATCGAGAGAATGTTGTACCCCGGAACTCCGTTCCGGGGAGAGATGCTTATTGACTATTTGCGTTAATTTCCCCGGAACAGCGTTCCGGGGTACGGCGGCAAAAATAACAAAACGAAGCCTGAATGGTTTTGAAAACATTGACCCCACAATTGGAAAGTCAAATTTTCGTTTTGGGGCATTCATTTAAAACACACATTCTGTACATGAGAAACTGCTCAATGCTCCTTTTGTTTGCCGCTATTTTTCTTTTTTCCAACTGTAAAAAAGAAAGTTCCGAAAGCGAGGCGAACCTCCAATTCAAGTTCAAGTTTGACGCTACCCAAGCGCGACTCAACAACATCGGCCAGCCAGCCCCTTTACCCGCTGGCCATGCTGCCCAAACGCCTGAATTCCATGAATTGAGTGTCCATTACATTGAACTCGCACCCTCAGCTTTCACTTTGCTGGGCGCAGGCGCCATCGTGTATAAAGGCGCCGAAACCACCAAAGGCGGCGAAAATGCTGTTGATTTTGATCAAGTGGCCAAGGGTAGCGACGGGCAGGTTTTTACGAAAATTAGCCTCAAAAACGTGCCGCCCGGCACCTACGAGTGGGTGCGCGCAAGTGTGACCTATCAGAACTACGATGTACGCTTCAACATCAACAACATCCCAATTGTGGGTAATTTGCCCCAACAAAAAGCTACGGTAGTCGCTTTTGTAGGCTTCAATACTTACATCAGCAGCCTAACCCCACGCAGTAAAACACTGCCCGTGAATGATGACAAAAAGCAGGGCTTCTGGGCCTTTGAAACCAATCTCACCCCACCCTACGATACATACAACCAACTTTCTTTCGGTCAAGCTCCGGCTGGCGCTACAACGGTAGTAAATCCACTTTTTGCCAGCAGCCCCATTCCCGCAGGTTCTTGCGTGGTAACCGGAAAGTTTGACACGCCGCTTGTGGTGACCGGGAACGAAACCAAAGACCTGACCGTAACGCTCTCCTTCTCTGTAAACCAAAGCTTTGAATGGATTGACGACAACCCCAATGGGCAACTCGATTTTTATGGCGACGGCGTTACCCCCGCTGAAAAAATTGTGGACATGGGGCTGCGGGGCTTGTTGCCGAAATGGGAATAGGGGATTGGTCATTGTGTCATTCTACGTCATTGCGTCATTAATCGTCATTGCGTCATTAATCGTCATTGCGTCATTAATCGTCATTGCGTCATTAATCGTCATTAGGTCATTGGCGTAGAATTGATTTTAATTGGAACAAAAAGAATTTTTGAAGGGTTTTTCGGGCATTTGCCTCGGAAAACCCTTCATCTTTGCGCCTCGTTTTTTTAGGAGAAGATGAGCACAAATCTCAACATTCTCAACCCACTCAACATCTCAACAATTTCATGGCAAAAGAAATAACACCCCGCTCCGAAGACTACTCTCAATGGTATCTGGACATTGTGCAAAAGGCCCGTTTGGCCGACAACTCGCCTGTGCGCGGCTGCATGGTCATCAAACCTCACGGCTACGGTATTTGGGAAAAAATGCGCGACCAATTGGACGCCATGTTCAAAGAAACGGGCCACGTCAACGCCTATTTCCCGCTGTTTGTCCCTAAAAGTCTTTTTGAGGCTGAGGAAAAAAACGCCGAGGGCTTTGCCAAAGAATGTGCTGTGGTGACGCACTACCGCCTCAAAAACGATCCAGACAGACCGGGCAAACTCATGGTGGACCCAGAGGCCAAACTGGAGGAAGAACTCATTGTGCGCCCTACTTCTGAAGCTATCATTTGGAACACTTACCGCGATTGGATTCAAAGTTACCGCGACCTGCCTATCTTGATCAATCAGTGGGCCAATGTGGTGCGCTGGGAAATGCGTACGCGTCCGTTCCTGCGTACAGCGGAATTCCTGTGGCAGGAAGGCCACACTGCCCACGTTTCAGCAGAAGAAGCCGTGAAGGAAACACTTTTGATTTTGGATGTGTACGCCAAATTCGCCGAAGAGTGGATGGCCATGCCCGTCATTAAAGGCGTAAAATCAGAAAACGAACGCTTCGCTGGCGCAGACGATACTTACACCATTGAGGCTTTGATGCAAGATGGCAAGGCATTGCAGGCAGGCACTTCGCACTTTTTGGGACAAAACTTTGCCAAGGCGTTTAACGTGCAGTTTTTGAACAAAGAAAACCAACAGGAATACGTTTGGGCTACCTCTTGGGGTGTTTCGACACGGCTCATCGGCGGACTCATCATGACCCACTCCGACGATGACGGATTGATCATTCCGCCCAAAATTGCGCCCACGCAGGTGGTCATCGTGCCCATTCCGAAGCCATCCGAGGAACTGACCGTGGTGGCAGAAAAAATTGCTGCCGAACTTAAAGCCAAGGGGGTTCGCGTCAAAATTGACAACGACGACCAGAACCGCCCCGGCTTCAAATTCGCTGAGTATGAGATGATTGGAATTCCTGTGCGCCTTGGGCTTGGTCAACGCGACATCGCTGCCGGGCAGGTGGAAGTAGCTCGCCGAGACACGAAAGAAAAGGCCAACGTGCCACTCGACACCATCGCCGAGCACGTCGCCAACCTACTCGACGAAATACAGAGCAACCTTTTCAATCGCGCCAAAGCATACCGCGACGAGCACATCACCAAAGTAGATACCTGGGAAGAATTGGTGGATGTGGTAGAAAACAAAGGTGGCTTTGCTTATGCGCATTGGGACGGCACGACGGAAACCGAAGAGGATATCAAAGCTCAAACCAAAGCGACCATTCGTTGCATCCCACTCGGCTGGCCGGACGAAGCGGGTAAGTGCGTACGCAGCGGGAAACCTAGCGAGCGGCGGGTGTTGTTTGCGAAGGCGTATTGAAATTGGCTCATTGCCTCAGACCCTTGGCCCAGCCAATTTTTCGGCCATCTTTCCAAGTTTCAAAGGTGTAATATCCCGTAGGCAAAAAGCCAACATCAAGCGTTTTTGGTATTTCCTTCAAGGTCAAAACAGTTTGTCCAACCTGATTTTTTATCCGTAAAAAATCAGGTTTTTTATTGCCAGAAAATTGAAATTGAATGCTTTGTGAGAATGGGTTGGGGAACACTGAAAAGGTGTCTGGATGGCTGCCCGGCTCGCCCGTGCCCACGCTCGCGGACACCCAAGGACTAAAATCAAAACTGCGAACGGTTTCCGGTACGATGGTCACGCCATTGAATTTTGTGACCTCATTGGTGATATAGCCAGCGCGATTGGTATCAAATCCGATGCTCTCCACTTGTCCGACTTGCAAGGCCGAGCCAAGTTCGATGCGCCGCTTGTTGCCAGAGAAAAAATGGTCGGTGCCAGAGGGCCAATCCCAGAGCAACCAGCAAAAAACAGTAGGGATAAAGGGCCGCAAATCGTAGCCAACGAGCGCGATGAGTTTACCGTCAGGCGACAGCGACGCGCCCGTGATAAGCCCCTGTGTGTCAAACGTTTCAATTTTGTCCGCAACGTTTGTGGAAGGATTTACGACATAGTGAGACGATTTATTATAACGCCGACTTTTGGTGAAAAGATGGAGTTTGTTGTTGTAAGAAATCATCGCCTCGCAGTCGAAAACGGAGCTGTCTTCGGGCATTGCCTGGTAGTTCGTTTGGTCTATGTAGGAGAACGGAAGGAACGACCACTCGAATTCTTGTACCGTTTCGGAATTGCTGTTGCCGATTTCAAAAAGGGGTACGATGTAAATGCCGAGATTTTGACGGTCATTGTCGTTATTGCCAAAATCGCCGAGGTACAAGTTCGTGCCGTCGGTAGCGATGTCCTCCCAATCGCGGTTATGGGCATTTTTCAATTTAACGTCCTGTAGGATGTCGCCCGTTTCAGGGTCAAGATGAAAAAAGGTTTCGTCAAAGCCGCTGTCGTTGTGGCTCCACCACTTGGAACCCGATTTGGTCAGGCCGCTGCTTTCTTGCAAATTATTGGGCAAATTGGCCTTTAAAATCGGCGTGTAATTCGTGACAGGGTATAGGCAAGAGCCGTCGTTGCTCGTCGCCGAGGGGCTGAAATTTGTGGCTTGTGGATCTGGGCATCCGGGCTGGGCGCTGGCGGTTGTTGTTAAGAGCAAGAAGAATACAATCCGAATAAAATGCATGGAGACAATTTTGGGCTAAAGAAAAGAAATTAGCTCTTTGTGGCTGCAACGAAATAATTCAAACAGCCTCTTGGACAAAACTATAGGCATTTACTTTATGCTTGGTGTTTTCGGTTAATTTTGCCCGCTTCTAATTTCCCAATATTGATTTGGAAACCCTCACGAACAGCAGTAATTTGCTTGGCTTTTGATTGAAGCAACCCTTCCCCCGGAAACTACCGTATAGAATCAATATTTCCTAACTTTTGCACCCGCATCTTGAATTTGACATCCTACAACTACTAAAATCTCATGCAAAAAATCTTACGTTCACCAGCCTTCGCTCCTGCCTCCGTCAAGACTTTGGCAGGTGAAAAATCTATGGCGGGTTTACCCGCCGTAGCCCTGGCGAAGGCGGGTTTATCCGCCGCAACTTCAGCGAAGGCGGGT
>JACMMM010000249.1 GCA_014379065.1 Saprospiraceae bacterium | reverse complement strand
TGTTTGAAAAGGATGCTTTGACAGGATTTACGAGAGTTTACAGGATTGACAAGAAGCCGCAAAAGTAAGTGGCTTTTTTGACGCTTTCTTGCGTTTTTAAGCCGTTCCCGCCAAAAACGTGCCGAACAGGAATATGTTATGGAGTGCAGGTTAATACACCAAACCGATTTTCTCCCGAATGGTATCCAAGGTTTCCACGAGGTCAAGCGTGAAATCGAGCGGAACCGTTTCACTTTCAAGCAGTTCGTTTTCAAGGCATTGCATTACATGGGCCGCTTCATAGGAATAGCCTCGACCGATATAAGGAATATCCAGGTCACGGAAAGACTCCTGTCTGCCGTCGTAACGTGAAACTGTTATCTTTTGGGTGTGGTGCCAGCGTGGGTGCAGAAAAATAGTGCCTTCCGTGCCATAAAGATGTGCGCTAAGGGAGGTATTGGCTGCTACGGTCGCGTGGCAGAGCGCAAGCCGTCCTTCAGGGTATTGAAAGATAAACGCGCAGCTTTCGTCCACATCTGTGGCCGTAAAAGTGGCGGCAGCGCAGATATTTTCAGGCTCAGGTTTTCCAAAAAAAGAAAGGGACAGCAATGCCGGGTAAATCCCCAAATCCAAAAGCGAGCCACCGCCGAGGGCTTTATTGTAAAGGCGAGAATCCGGATCGAAGGGCATTTTGAAGCCAAAATCAGCTTTGATGGTGTGTAATTTGCCAATTTCGCCATTTTCTACCATTTGAGAAACCTGTTCAAAAGCAGGGATAAACTTGGTCCAAAGCGCTTCCATCAGGAAAACCCGGTTGCGCCGGGCAGCCGCAACCATGCGACGGGCTTCGGCCATATTCATGGCAAAAGGCTTTTCGCAGAGGACTGGGAGGCCGTTTTCGAGGCAAAGCAAGGTGTTTTCGCAATGAAACGGGTGCGGCGTAGCCACATACACAACATCCAAATCAGGGCAATGCACGATGTCTTCGTATCGGCCAAAAAAATGCGCTGCGCCAAATTCGGTTGCGAAAGCCCCCGCCCGCTCCAACGACGTGGAGGCAACGGCATGCAGCCGTGCATTGGGCAGCAGCCGGAGGTCGTCGGCAAATTGCCGGGCTATTTTTCCGAGTCCTATGATTCCCCAGTTCATGTTGAGATATTAGGATATTGGGATATTGGGATATTTTTCCAATCAAAGCCAAAGGTCGGCGATTGGGTCAAATGTCGTGGCCCTAACAAGTAATGGTTGTTCTAAGTTGACATATTTGACAAGAAACGGCTTGTCTGCACCTTTGGGCTTTCAAAATTCAATTCAAAACGATATGATCCGCACTTATTTCCCTTTGGCACTTCGACTTATTGCCGCTGCTATCCTTTCCCAGACCCTCTTTTTCAAATTTTCCGGCGCCGAAGAAAGCGTCTGGATTTTCCAACAACTCGGCGCTGAGCCCTGGGGCCGCCTCGGAAGCGGCGTGGCCGAATTGGTGTGCGCCGCGCTTTTGCTCATCCCGCGCACGGCCTGGCTCGGAGCATTGGGTGGATTGGGCGTGATGAGCGGGGCGCTTGTTTCGCACCTTTTTATTTTGGGCATCGAGGTGAAAGGAGATGGCGGGCTGTTGTTTATCCTTGCATTGGTGGTGTTTGTTTGCTGCGCGGTGACGCTTTGGCTGCGGCGTGGGGAGATGTCGGCGTTTGTTTCAAAGATTTTGAGAAAATAACTATGGTAAGACCCAACTTAGAGGACGTTTGTCACGTAATACTATCAAAATGATTCCTCTGTGAAAAAGAAACTTATTGCCCTTGCATTTTTTGGTGGTCTTGCTGGCCTCATTCAAGCCTGTTTTTGCAGTAGCGAGAAAACCCCTTATTTTGATTACCACAAATTGCAGATAGCAGAACGTGCGCTCGCACATGGAACAGATACCATTCAGTCGTTTATGATAACGGCAGATTCGGTAGAGTATCTTGCATCATCATATGAGTTGACGCTTACTACTGCGGTATATGGTACCAGTTGTCCTGAAGTGGGCGAACTGGGCACTAAATTCAAGATGGAGGATGTTGAAATCTTTGCTGACAAGGATTTTAATGACACCCTTCAGGCAGGAAAATCGCTCAGCTCACTTTTCTATTTCCCCTTCGCTTCGGACACTGCCCAAAATATCCTGAGCACCTTGCCGGAAATGGAGTTCTACTCGGTATACTACCCAACGTTTATTTATACGCCCCATCATCCGTCAGACACCGCTCAGGTTTTTAACCTTACGGTGCGAATTACAAAAGAAAATGGAGCAATTGCCGAAGGAAAATTAGGAGATGTGAAATTCAAATAGGCATTGTCTATTTAAACCACGATGAATAAAAAACATAGTTGTTCGCGATCCGCTCGATCTGGCCCTTGAACAATTCCGGGGTGAGTTCTTTCACGCGCTTGGCCGGAACGCCCGCGTAAACACCGCCCGCGTGGCAAATCGTGTTCTCCAGCACTACGGCCCCGGCAGCAATAAGACAATTTTCTTCCACCACTGCCTGATCCATGATAATAGCCCCCATGCCCACCAGCACATTGTCGTGCAATGTGCAGCCGTGTACTAAAGCCCGATGGCCAATGCTGACGTTGCTGCCAATGGTAGTGCCGCATTTTTGGTAAGTGCCATGCAGGATGGCCCCGTCCTGGATGTTGACTTTGTTGCCGATGCGGATAAAGTTTACGTCGCCGCGCACAACGGCTTGAAACCAAACAGAGCATTCGTCGACCATGATTACGTCGCCGATGATGGTGGCGTTTTCTGCGAGGAAACAATCTGCGCCAAATTGGGGCGTGAATTCGCGGCAAGGAATGATGAGGGCCATGTGATTTACGATTTTGGATTTACGATTTTGGATTGGGGGGCGCTCATGGTTTTGGGGAGCGGTTTTTGAAAAATGGGGTTGCAACCATAATGGCAAGAAATGCCCCAGCGGTATTGGCCAACATATCGTCGTATTCAAAAAACCTGTTGGGGAAATAAGTGCCTTGCACCCATTCCATCAACGCGCCATAAAGTGTTGCGATACAAAAGATTAGGAACATTTCCCCACGTGCTGGCGCTCGATTTTTTGATTTCCAAATGCCCCAGGCCAGACACAAAACGAGCACCACATAAGCCCCGGCATGAGCCAATTTGTCAGTCGAAAACAATTCGATTTTGGGCAGTTGAACATTGGGAGCT
>JACMMM010000248.1 GCA_014379065.1 Saprospiraceae bacterium | reverse complement strand
TAATAACAACCTATATGAAAAATGGGAAGCAATGGCAGAAAAAGCAGCGGCAGAAGTCTGACCTCATTTAACTTTGATAGAAGGGGGATTTCTCAGCCAGGTGCTGAGAAATCCCCTTAATTTTGCCCCTCACATTTTTACAAACCGCCCACTCCGTTCGTATGGGGCACGGGCACCCGACTCTAGTATGGCCGGGCTAAACACTTTTTTTCATGATTAACATCACATTCCCCGACGGCAACATTCGTCAGTATGCCGCCGGTACAACTGCTTTAGACGTGGCAAAAAGCATCAGCGAGGGCCTGGCCCGCGTTGTGCTGGCCGCCTCCGTCAACGGCGAAGTCCGCGATCTGAGTCGCCCGATTGACTCAGATGCCACCATCAATTTCCACAAGTGGGAAGACAAAGAAGGCAAGCAAACCTTCTGGCACTCCTCGGCGCACTTGTTGGCCGAGGCCATTGAGGCGCTGCACCCGGGCACTAAATTCGGAATCGGGCCGGCCATCGAAAACGGTTTTTACTACGACATTGACTCGGGCGACAAGCCGCTAACCTTTGCCGATTTGCCCGCCATTGAGCAAAAAGTGCTCGAACTGGCGCGCCAAAAAAGCGAGTACAAGCGCAGCGATGTCTCCAAAGCAGATGCCATCAAGTATTTCACCGAAAAAGGCGACGAGTACAAACTCGAATTGATCGACGGTTTGCAGGACGGGCAAATCACGTTTTACCAGCAGGGCAATTTCACCGACCTCTGCAAAGGCCCCCACATCCCCAGCACCGAGACCATCAAGGCCGTAAAAATCCTCAACCTCGCCGGTGCCTACTGGCGTGGCGATATTGAACGCCAGCAACTTACACGCGTGTACGCCATCACGTTCCCAAAACAAAAGGAACTGGAAGAATACCTGACACTCCTGGAAGAAGCCAAAAAACGCGACCACCGCAAACTTGGTCAGGAACTGGAACTGTTCATGTTCAGCGATAAAGTCGGCTCCGGGCTGCCGCTCTGGTTGCCAAAAGGCACGGCAGTACGCCAACGTCTGGAAGATTTTTTGAAAAAAGAACAAATCAAGCGCGGCTATCAACCTGTCATTACGCCGCATATTGGCTCGAAAAAACTATACGTCACCAGCGGACACTGGGAAAAATATGGCAAGGATTCGTTCCAGCCCATTATGACTCCGCAAGAGGGGGAGGAATTCCTGCTCAAGCCGATGAACTGCCCGCACCACTGCGAAATCTATGGATATCGCCCGCGTTCCTACCGGGAATTGCCGGTTCGGATTGCAGAATTCGGCACAGTGTATCGCTATGAAATGTCGGGCGAATTGCACGGCCTCACCCGGGTGCGTGGTTTTACGCAAGACGATGCGCACATTTTCTGCACGGAAGACCAGCTCAAAGAGGAGTTCCTAGGCGTACTTGAACTGACACGCTTTGTACTGGCCAAATTGGGTTTTGACAATTTTACGGCCCAAATCAGCCTGCGCGATCAGCTCGACCGTTCAAAATATATCGGTTCGGAGGAAAACTGGGAAAAGGCAGAACAAGCCATCATTGATGCTGCAGCGGAAGTCGGACTGGAAACCATTACTGCGTACGGGGAAGCTGCCTTCTATGGCCCAAAACTCGACTTTATGGTGAAAGACGCACTCGGCCGTTCCTGGCAACTTGGCACCATCCAGGTGGATTACAACCTGCCCGAACGTTTTAACCTGACCTACGTTGGAGCCGACAACGCGGAGCACCGCCCCGTGATGATTCACCGGGCACCGTTTGGCTCGATGGAGCGTTTCATGGGCGTGTTGATCGAGAACTGTGCGGGCAAATTCCCGCTTTGGCTTTCGCCGGAACAGTTTGCCATCCTGCCGGTGTCCGACAAGTTTGTGGAGTATTCCTATCAAGTCAAGCAGGCCCTCGAAACCGAAGATCTGCGTGGCGTGGTGGACGACCGCAACGAGACGATCGGGCGAAAAATCCGCGACAACGAACTGAAGAAAATTCCGTTCCTGCTGATTGTAGGGGAGAAAGAAGTGGAAGCTGGGACGGTTAGTGTGCGGAAGCAGGGGGAAGGGGATCAGGGTGCGGTGAGCGTGGCGGCGTTTGCGGAAATGGTGAAGGGAATGCTTTGATTAGTTTGATTTTTCGATTGATACGATTGTTTCGATTGACGGCGCGGAGGGCTTGAGGGCCTTTCGCGCCGTTTCTGTACCGGCGGTTTTAGCCGCAGGATGTCACGCTCGGCATCCTGTGGCTAAAGCCATCGGTACAGTTACCCTGCAATTCTGCAAATCAATTGCGGAATTGCAGGGTAAAAATTTTTGACTCTAAAAACCACTCAACCGAAGCACCACAACATTTGCAAAATGCTGTAAATCCTGCAAATCTTCTTCAATCAAATTGCAGACTTTTTCAGGGTCAATCCGAAAGTATTGGTGTACTAACAAGTTGCGGAAGCCAACCATTGTAGCCATCTGGGAAGCCATTTCAAGGCTGACGATTGCCGCGTTTTGCAACAACTCAAAACTCTCGCGGGCGGAAGCGGGAACGCCGAGGTCAAGTTCGGCAACCGCGATGTTGGCAATGTCAATGACGTTTTCACAGGCTCGTTGCAAGTTGAGCAGCACGGACTCTTGACGCAGTAGGTCGAGCAAAAACGTCTGCCTGTCGCCCTGATACACTTCGAGTATCCGGGCGATGCAAGTTTCTAAATTTAGAACCTTACCTGCCAATTTGTTGTCTGCCGGCATCCGCGCGTTTTTTTAAAAAAACCTCTAAAATAACTTGCCGCTCTTGGGCGAAGCGCTGGTAATCAGACAAAATTTCGGCCTCAAAATCTACACAAAAAGCACGGTCGGCACAAAATAAACGCTTGCGCCCACGTAGCACCTCGAACTGGAGGACGATGGGCAGCGACTGCAAATCCACCAGATTTACCCCGCTGTCCGTCAGCCCAGCCAATTCCAATTGCAAGCGGAAAAACACATCCTTCCCCTCCAATGGCGAAGCGGCCAGCACCGCCACATCGTAGTCGCTGTCGGGACGAGCTTTGCCCAATGCCCGGCTACCATACAGGTACACGGCTTTCAGGTCTGGCACTGCGCTTTGGATGCGCGAAAGGAAATGCGATTCGAGGGTCATGATTGACAGAGTTGATGCAAAAGTATTTTTTTTAAGGCAGATGGCAGAATAGTTCGGAGCGATTTTCGACTAGTGCTTCTTCAACTACTCGACAATATCCTTGTAGCCCTTTTCCCTGCGGATATTTTTCAGGTCAGGTTCGGTTTCGAGCCGGTTAAGGGCTTTCATTCAAATAGCCGGGCTGTTTCTGCACCTCGTCCAGTATAACAGTTCGGTCGGCCAATGGGTCGAGTAAGAGGCGCGGATTGGCAAACTTGGCCCGATCGTCGGGGTCTTCCAGATCAAAATAAACGGTAGGCTTCTGCAATTTTGCTGCTAGGTGTTTTGCAAGCGAGGTTTTTCCTACCTGTCGAGGCCCTACAATCGCTACTGCCGGAAAATATTGGATGAGGCGAAGCACCTCACTTTCGGCTTTTCTGGGGATGAAATCTATAAACAATGCCGTTATTTCGTTTTTTCATGTTGAAATTACGGGTAAAAATAAGAAGTATTTGATTGCTTTTACTGCTTTTTTAATTGCTCTACGATTTCTTTATAGCCCTTTTCTTTGCGGATGTTTTTCAGGTCAGGCTCTGTTTCAAGCCATTTCAGGTCTTTGAAGCCAAGGGAGATTGATTTTCTTAGGCTCTCAATTGCTCGCACTTTGTCGTTTTGGAGGGCGTAATACATGGCCCAGTTGCGATAAACCCTTTCCTCGGCTTTCAATCTTTCGCCTTTTTCAAGGGCGGCTTTGGCTTCTGGATACCAAGAGAGCTTCAAGTATGTGGCACCTAAGCTGGTGTAATAGCGATGTAAATTTTGATGTTTTGGATTTGATGCTTCTCCTATGTGGATAGCTTTTTGACTAAATTCAATGCTTTTTTCGTACTCGCCAACGTCACGGTATGCTTGACCAATATTGGAATAAGACATCGCTAAATCAGGATGATCGGCAGGCAAGACTTCTTCCCGAATAGTCAAAGATTTCAGGTTGAACTCCAATTGTTTTTGATATTCGCCAAGATTGCTGTAGGTGATGGCCAGATTATAGTATGACCATGCCAAATCGAGATGATCGGCGGGAAGGACTTTTTCCCGAATATTTAGAGCTTTTAAGTTGAATTCAAGCGCTTTTTGATAGTCTTTTAAATAGCCATAAGAGGTTGCTAAATTGTTGTACGACGTTGCTAAATGAAGGTGTTCAGCAGGTAAAACCTTTTCACGAATATTTAGGGCTTTTAAGTTGAATTCAAGCGCTTTTTGATAGTCTTTTAATAAACTATAAGCGATTGCAACATTTCCATAACTAGTTGCCAAATTAGGGTGTTTTGAATTAAGCACTTTTTCGGCAATAGTCATGGCTTTTAAGCTGAATTCTAATTGCTTTTTAAACTGCTTCAAAGCACTATATGTCATTGCCAAATTATTGTATGACGCGGCCAAATCAGGATGATAAGGGGGCAACTCTTTTTCAACAATATCAATTGTCATTAAGTTGAATTCAAGCGCCTTTTGATACTGTTGTAATGCAAAGTATGTTAAGGCTATATTGTTGTATGTTGCTGCTAAGTCGAGATGATGGTCTGGCAAAACCTTTTGAATATTTATCGCACTTAACTGAAATTCCAATGCCTTTTGAAAGGCGTTCAAATTATAATATGTTTTCGCCAAGTTGGCAATTAACGTGGCTAAATCGGGATGATTAGCAGGTAATGCCTTTTCCCCTATTGATAGTGCTCTGATATTATACTCTAATGCTATCTTATAATTCCCCAAATTATCATAAGTCTTTCCTACTTCGCTATACGATTTTGCCAAATCTAAATCATCAACAGACAAAGATTTTTCCCGAATAGCCAAGGTTTTTAAGTTGAATTCCAGTGCTTTTTGATAATCTCCATTGAGTCTCCAATATTCTGCTACCTTGGCAAGATTAGTTGCCAATTGCTTCTTATCATATCCCTCTTTTTCATAAATATCGGATATTTTCTCATAGCACTCCGCAATCTCTCCATACATAAACTTTGGCTCCAACAAATTGATTTTAAATATATAACCATCTATCACTTGTTGTATTTCTGCGTCGGCTTTTTTTATAATAACTTCTCCTTGTCTTTTAATCGTGCTGGCGTATTCGTAGGCGATACCTAATGCCTCTATATTCAAAACTTTAAGTGCGCTCTCCACATCTTGTTCTTCTTCCATTTCCCAGACCGCATCCTTTACTATTTGAGAAGCCCTGTCAAGATTGATGCTAGAAATGTATAAGGCCTGTTCATTGATTTTAACTGAATCCAGTGCTGTTTGCATTTTGTCTATTAGAGCAAATAAGTTGCTGATTTTCTGATAATCTTTTTCTTGTTGCGAGAACAGAGTCTCTATTTCCTTTTTCTTTTTTTCTAATTCTTTGTCAGCTGTTGAGCGCAGGATTTTGTAATATTTTTGTGCAGCAATGTCGCGCTGACCATAAGGGCAAACTATGATGTCAAACACCTCTTTCGCATTGGCAGGGATTTTGGCGGCCTTTACTTCTTTTTCATTGACGAGTTCAAGTCTTCGACTATTCCTGTCATTTTTGCCAACTTCAAGGGTAAGAGAAGCACCATTTTGCTTATTTTGAAAAACGAGCGAATAATCACCATTGTCGAAAGAATACACAGCATTAGCATCCGGCTCGGCGATTCGCACACCAACAGCGGGTTTGTTGCCGCTGCTGTGGTAAAGGACTTTGCCATGAAGGGTTTTGTTGATATTTTGGCTATTGACCGTTTTGGAAAAACACAGGATTAGGAGGGCGGATAGGATTGATTTCATAATAAAAGCAGTTTTGTCTCAACACAAAGAGTGTAAGGGAAGCGTATAGTTGCATAGAGGATTAAGTACAAAACTTGCCTCCATTGACCATCTTGGATTTCTACTTCAACCTGTAGTTAATCTTCCCTATCCAAACGAATATCTAAGGGAGTACTTCTTGGGACGAACTTGTCCCTTGCGACTTGAAAACCAATTTTTTTTACGATGAGCGGATACTCTCTTCTGTGCATTTTTTCTGGGAGCAAAAGCCGAAAGTAACCCATACTATCCGTGTGTGTTGATGTGTCTCCGCCTTCTGCACTTACTATGACCAGTGCCCCGGCAATAAATTCGTTGCCATCACGGGTTGTGACTCTCCCATAGACTATCCCAAGGGAATTATCGCGTCGCACCAAAAAATAGACCTGCTTTCCGTTCAGCACATATTTTTTGTCAGGCTCAATAGGCTCGTAGCCTTCGGCTTCTAAAACAATGGGGATGGGTCCTCCCCTAAACTTCTCGGGTATTTCTCCGAGGTTTGTCCGCCCGTCTTCACCGATGAGCGGTGATCGGCGGTCGTTCCCAAAATCCACGATGACTTTGCCTTTGTTTTGGAGCTCGGCAATTGGTTTGCCTGCTGCGTCTTGGACATAGACGGTGAGTTGCATGGAGTCGTCGCGACCCATAAATTTGAAAAGGAGGTAGAGAACAAGCATCCCAACCGCCGCAATCAAAACCAATCGGAGCAAAGCCGACCTTTCGGGGAATTGGTCAATCAGAGCCAGCACGGCATGGTTGATCCGCTCTTTTTCGAGTTTGTACTCTTCTGCCGACAAGGTGCCAAGGTTATTGTTGCGCTCATTGGTGCTCCAACGCCCAGAAAGCGCCGCCGCTTGATTGTAAAAATGTTGATCGTCCAGCGGCTTGGTGGCGGCGACTATTTTTTGGAGTACAAGGTCAGTGCGACCTTTCACAACGAGTTCTTTCAGTGCTGGTTTGGAAGTAGACATGGCGGGATTTCGTTTGTTCTAAGGCTCAAAAGTAAGCTGGCATTTTCCATTCATCGAGTGTCATCCCGACGTAGGGAGGGAACTGCTCAAGCAAATGACGGAAACATCCACTTTACCCATGGGCAGATCCCTCACTGCGTTCGGGAGGACAGCACTCGGCGAATTGAAGAGCAGTGCTTTTTTCAACGCCGACCATTTCGCGAAGGCAGAAATCCCTTCAAAACTTCCGGGCAACCCGTCCTATTTTTGCAACGTCAAGGACATCAATATGAAAAAGCAACTACTCTCCCTCGGGCTTTGGCTCATGATCGGCGTTTCCGCCCTTTCCGCTCAAAAATATTCCAACGAATTCCTCGCCATCGGCGTGGGTGGCCGCGCCCATGGCATGTCGGGCGCACAAGTCGCCCTTACGGACGATATCACGGCGGCTTATTGGAATCCTGCAGGACTCAGCCAGATAACATCGCCCTTGCAGGCGGGTGCCATGCACGCCGAGTGGTTTGGAGGCGTGGGCAAATACGACTGGATCGGCTTTGGCAAATCGCTCAACCGCGAGCATAATGCCTACCTCGCTTTTTCGCTCATCCGATTGGGCATTGATAATATTCCCTATACCATCAATCTGGTGAATACCGATGGCACGATCAATTACGACAACGTTACGGAGTTCAGTGCCGCTGACTACGCTTTCATGGGGAGCTATGCCCGCAAACTCCGCAATCCTGCGCTCTCGGTGGGCGGCTCGGTTAAGGTGATCCGCCGGGTCATCGGTTCCTTTGGCGGTGCCTGGGGATTTGGCGCGGATGCGGGTGCGCAATACCGCAAAGGCCCGCTCATGCTCGGCATTCAGGCCCGCGACCTCACGACCACGTTCAACGCCTGGTCTTTTGACCTCAGCGATGATATTCGTCAAACTTGGACCAATACGGGCAACGAACTCCCCGTGAGCAATACCGAAATCACCAAGCCCAGTTTTGTGCTGGGCGCAGCCTATAAATTTAAACTCGGAAAAGAAAGCAGCCTCACGCCCGTGCTCGATCTTGTTTGGACCACCGACGGCCAGCGCAATGTACTTTTGAGTTCAAAAGCCATCAACATTGACCCCCGACTTGGCATTGAGGCGGATTACAAGAAATTCCTCCAACTCCGCGTCGGCTTGGGCAATTTCCAAAGGGTGAAAGATGATTTCAACCCCGCAAAGGAAAACCTTTCCATGCAGCCCAATTTTGGCGTGGGCATCCGTTTTGGCCGGGTAAAAATTGATTACGCGCTGACCGATATTGGCAATGTGTCGGCGGTGCAGTACTCGCACATTTTCTCGGTGCTGCTGGATTTTAAAGAGAAAAAATCGAAGGGGGAGTAAGTTTCTGAGTAGTATTATTTCACACAACGCCACGACGACACAACGTTCTACC
>JACMMM010000247.1 GCA_014379065.1 Saprospiraceae bacterium | reverse complement strand
TGAAAAGTCAGGGCCGGGTTTTTTTTGTCTGGTGGGGAAATAAAGCATCACCATCATTTACTCAACAAACCCATTCGTTGGCCATTGTACGGTAGAATCTTGTGATCTTTTCTCCTAATTATTCCATTTATTTGCGCACAATTTTTTATTCATACTTATCCGATTCTTTCCCATGAAAAGAAATTTTATCCGCCTTAAATGCCTCACGGCATGGTTGCTCTTTTTGAGCTCCACTATCAATTCAACACCTCTACTCCACACATTCACCGGTAACCCAGACCATGGCGTATCAAAACAGCCTACTTCACAGGCCCCTTGCGAACTCGTGTGCTCCGGCGACCTGAGCTTCACTCTGGGACCAGGCGAATGCGCGGTGGTAGTGACCTATGACGTGCATACAACCGGCGATTGCTTGCCTTCCATGGTGGTGCAAACCTCTGGCTTACCAAGCGGTTCTGCATTCCCCGTCGGCATTACGCACAACTGCTTTAGTATAGATTTACCTCCATTGGGACTTCCTGATGGGGATACGACCTGCTGTTTTGATGTTATAGTGAATCCGCTCCCGAACCCAAACGCCTTGCTTACCTGTAATGATTTGACTTTCATTTCGCTTGACGAAGATTGTCAGCATTGTATCGGTGCTGAGGACATATTGGAAGGTGGGCCATACGGTTGTTTCAATGATTATCTTGTTGAATTAGATAAGACTGTTCCTTTCGGCAACGGCCCTTGGGTATCTGGCTGTGTTGGCGCCTCAGACATTGGCAAAACGTATCAGATACGTATAACCGAGCCTGTTTTCGGAAACAAATGTTGGGGCAATGTGAAAATGGAAGACAAACAAGCTCCGATTCTGGATTGCCCATCGGCGCAGCTGCCTTGCAACTTCCCGAGCTTCGCTCCTGAATACGTACAGACTGCAACCTTCACTTTGAAGTTTGCTGCTGATAGCCTTCCCAGGTCACTCGATTCGGGTCAGTACTTCATTTTCAACATCCCGGTTGGTGTTGGCGCTGTTGTGAATGACGTAGATTGCCGTGTAAAAATCAACAATGCAAATGCATGGAATGTTCAAATTGAAGTGATCAGCCCTGCTGGCACTTCTGCTTTGATCTGGGACGCACTCGGTGGTTGTGGTCTGATTGACCCGATCTTCGCGCGCTTCGACGACGAAGGTCTTGCAAGCAACCAATGTGCAGACTTAGGCGCTGACCTGCACCTTGACGTCATGTCTGCCTTAGGTTTTGATTCACTTGGCGTATTCGATGGCGAAAATGCGGAAGGTATCTGGCAGATCAAGATTAGTAACCCTGACCTCCAAGGTTTCGGCTACGTTGCAGAGGTAGAAATTGCTGAACTGTACATAAACATGACTGGTCAGTTCTCTGCGGGTTTTCCGAACGGCCTTAGCGGCAACTGTGTACAAGCAATTGGGAACAATCAATACCTTGTTCCTGCTGGCTGTGGTGATCCACAGTTGGATAACTGCTCTGCCGTAACGTTGAGCTACCTTGATACCACTATTCCTGACGACTGTGCTTCTGGCTTAACGGCTCACATCAACCGTACGTGGACTGCTAGAGACGCATCCGGCAACATAACTACTTGCATTCAACGCATTGATCAGGCGCGCCCTGGTCTGACAGACGTTATGGTTCCACCAAACTATGATGGCATAGATGCCCCTGCACTGACCTGTAGCGGCGGAAACTTTGCGTCTCCTGAATGGATCTCAAGTCAGGGGCTCCAGGGTGAGCCATTACTCTTTGGCCTCTCGGAAGGCTGCTCGATCAACTGGGCCTACATAGATGTTGTAACCAAAGTCTGCGACGGCACTTACAAAATCCGCCGCGACTGGACGATCATAGACTGGTGTATAGGCGAAATGATCCTCCACAACCAGACGATCAAGGTTGTTGACGATCAAGGCCCAACGCTTGCTTGCCCTCAAAATTTCACGGTATCTACAGACCCTTTCACTTGCTGCGCAACTGTAAATCTTCCAGATGTGATCTTAGCAGATGGCTGTTCGAGGATCAAGGCCATTAGCGGCACCGTTACACTATTTGATCCAAATACGGGCCTTCAAACAGGTACGGAAGCATTTGGGGGCAGCCTTGCAACTTTTCCTGGCAACAACTTGTCGAATCCAGATACTTTGGGGGCTTATGGCTCTACACCATGCCTGCCATTAGGCGCACAGATAGTGCAGTACATGGCTGAAGATGATTGTGGTAATACTGCTACTTGTACGTTCCAATTGAGGATATACGACTATGTGCCACCCGTTGCAATTTGCGACGAAACGATTACGGTTGCTATCGGTCTAGACGATTCATCTGACTGTCTTGGCCCCGAAGGCCCGGGCGGTAGTCCCGCTGCGCTTGACGCTTGCCATTTTGGTGGCGTCACATGGGTAAAAGCCAGCGCATTTGATGATGGTTCTTATGATGTGTGTGGCAGCGTGAAATTGACCATCCGTCGTACGGCCCCTTACAGCGATTGCATTTTGGGGCTGAACGCCACGAACGGTAAAACGCCTTGCAATGATGCCTTTCCGGATGTCCCAAGCGAGTTTGAGCGTGCGATTTCTGAATATGATTCTATCAAGTTCTACAGCTGCGAAGTAGGCACTGTTCAACCCGTTATTCTGCGTGTATATCAGCTTGAGACGAATGGTAATTTCTCTATCGGCCCCGATGGTGCGCCAATCTTTAACGAGTGCATCATTCAAGTAACCGTGGAAGACAAAATCAAACCATTGTGCACGCCTCCGCCAAAGACAACGCTTAGCTGCGAACAGTTTCAACCAAACTTGTTGCTTTACGGGAACGCAACTTTAAATGATAAC
Source organism: Saprospiraceae bacterium (assembly GCA_014379065.1). Classification (GTDB taxonomy): domain Bacteria; phylum Bacteroidota; class Bacteroidia; order Chitinophagales; family Saprospiraceae; genus M3007. Next base: position 12,808 of record JACMMM010000247.1, on the reverse strand, counting down.
AGCTGCCTTGATGACTCCAAAATCTACGGCAGCCAATGTGGTTTGACGCACACGGTTAACTACTCGAACTTTGACTCGCTTTGCAATAAAGGCACGATCTTGCGCACGTTCCATGCATTCGACTGCCATGGAAACAGCAGCCAGTGTACCCAGCAGATTGTGGTGAATTATAATCAGGACTACTTCATCCGTTTTCCGAACGACATGCTGGTAACGACCTGTGATGGAACAAACAACTATGGAGAACCAACATTTTTCGGTGAAGATTGTGAGCTCTTGGGCAAATCTTATGAAGATCAGGTTTTCTTGGATGTTCCAGACGCTTGTTTCAAAATCGAGCGCAAGTGGACAGTAATTAACTGGTGTACCTTCAATCCAATCCTTTCGCCGACGATTGTGCCAAATCCGAACCCAAACCCTATTGTTAATCACCCTTCTAACTTGCCGGGCCCAATTGTTTCAGCTTGTGGAACATTGCCTCCCTGGAATCCTACCATCGTAAAAATAAATCCACTCGATACCGCTGCTACCAGCTACTGTACATTCTGGAGCGCGAACGCTAACGGATACGAATACACACAACGCATCAAGATTATTGATGTCCACGATCCCGAGATAGCCAACTGCCCTACCAGCCCGGTTGTCGTTGGGGATACAACGCTAAACGATCCTGCGCTTTGGCATAATGTATTCAACCCCAATCTTCCCGTCCAAGATTTGGCAGAAGCCAAAACCGACTTGACGATTACGAGCGCGGATGATTGTTCCGGCGGTAATTTGCCCGAAGTAGAATTCTTGCTATTCCTGGATTTGGACAATGATGGCATTATGGAATCTGTGGTAAATTCCGAAAGTTTGTCCGGTGCAGACACCATTCGGTACAACAACCTCAACACGCCTGGTTATTTGGGCGGAGCACCTGTCACTTTCGATTCCAGGCCCGTGCCAACCAACCAAAAATGGCACTTTACCCTTCGGCAAAGCAACGATCCAGACCAGACCATTACTGCTCTACGTTGGAACACAGCAGTTGCACCCAACACTTTTGTGATACCCGAGCTCCCCACGGGAACCCACAAAATCAAATGGTCCGTAATAGATAAATGCGGCAATTTGGCAGTTTGTGAGCACACATTCACCATTCAACAAGGACCAAGTACCGGTATCGAAACGATTGAAAACGATGGCTTTGCACTATTTCAAAACGAACCTAACCCCTTCAGTCAAACCACCAGCATAGGTTTTCATCTGCCCAACGCCGCTGAAGCACGGCTGAGCGTGTATGATGCTGAAGGCCGCCTGCTCTGGGGCAAAACGGATTCTTTCAAAGAGGGCTACAATGCCGTTCAACTTGAAGGAAACTTGCTTCATGCATCGGCGGTGCTGTATTACAAATTGGAATCTGGCACGCATGTGGCGTGGCGGAAGATGGTGGTGGTGCGTTGAGTTTTTTTTAAATTGAAATGATAATAAAAGGGGTCATGGCGTGATTGCCATGGCCCCTTATTGTTAAGTGTATCCTGTTTGTAGCGTCGTTAAAAGAAATAACAACCACTAAAAACCACAACTCAAAAGCAAATGCCCTCATAAGTGCTTGACTTATAAGGGCATTTTTGCTTTTTCTGCGGACCGGACGGGACTCGAACCCGCGACCTCCGCCGTGACAGGGCGGCATTCTAACCAACTGAACTACCGATCCATTGCTTTTTTCCAAAAGCGGGTGCAAAGATAGTTTCTCTATTGCCGGAGCAACAAACTTTTCTGGAAAAATTTTGCAAGAACATCACGAATGGGAGCATTGGAGAAAAACAACGGCTCGAAGCGTATCTTTGCCTCCCCCATTTTTAAAGACCGTTCAAACACCTACCCTCGCTATGGCAATGATCTTCATGGATTTTGAAAAGCCTTTAGAAGCACTTTACGAACAGTTGGAGAAACTGAAAGATGTAGGCGAAAAAGGCGAACTCGATGTGAGCGCGATGACGCGCGAGCTGGAAAGCAAGATCCAAAGCAAACGCGAAGAAATATACAAGAACCTCACGGGCTGGCAGAAAGTGCAGCTCTCGCGCCACCCCGAACGCCCGTACACGCTGTACTACCTAACCACGATTTGCCAGAAATTTATCGAACTCCACGGCGATCGCTACGCTGGCGACGACCATGCTATTGTGGGAGGCTTGGCCGATATTGACGGCCAAACGGTGGTCGTAATAGGTCACCAGAAGGGCGTGAACACCAAAATGCGCCAATACCGCAATTTTGGAATGGCCAATCCTGAGGGCTACCGCAAAGCCTTGAGACTGATGAAGATGGCTGAGCGGTTTGGTTTTCCCGTGGTGACCCTTATTGATACGCCGGGGGCTTATCCTGGCATTGAAGCCGAACAGCGCGGACAAGCGGAAGCCATCGCCCGCAACCTTTTTGAGATGGCGCAGTTAAAAGTGCCGATCCTGTGCTATATCATCGGTGAAGGCGCATCTGGCGGCGCATTGGGTATTGGATTGGGCGACCGAGTGTTCATGCTTGAATATACTTGGTACTCGGTTATCTCACCGGAGTCCTGCTCCTCGATTCTCTGGCACTCTTGGGATTTCAAGGAACAAGCAGCAGAAGCGCTCAAACTTGATGCAGACAACATGCTTTCTTTTGGGCTCATTGATGGTATTGTGCAAGAGCCCCTTGGTGGCGGACACAACGCACCGGAAGTAATGGCCGAAACACTTAAAAAACATATTAAGTCAGAATTGGCTAAAATAATAGGGCAAGACCCAGAGGAGCGTATCGTGACCCGAATTGACAAATACAGCAAAATGGGACATTACCGCAGGCTTTCATAACCTCAAACTACATCTTTTAAACAGATTAAAACGGTTTCTGTGACCTTACAAAACCTCGGCGTAGTCGTTTCTGTTCAAACTGTTGAAATCTAATGTACGCCCTTGTGCCTTGTTTTGTCACCGCTTTCGCTATTACCTATGCGATAATTCCCCTTATCATTGAGTTCGCCAAAGAACGGCGGTTTTATGACCGCCCCAACGAACGCAGCTCACACCTAGAACCAACGCCATTTTTGGGCGGTGTTGGCATTTTCGCAGGAACCGTTTGTGGTATTATGCTGTGGACTCCTGTAGACGGTTTTAGTGGGCTTCAATATATCCTTGCAGCTTTTGTCCTTATTTTTCTGATTGGTATTCTAGATGACTTGCTGCCTATTTCCCCAGGCAAAAAACTGGGTGGACAGTTTTTAGTGGCAATTATTTTGTCCTATAAAGCCGGGGTACGAATCTCAAGTTTTTATGGTTTTTTGGGTATCCATGAGTTGTCGCAACCCGCAAGTTTCATTTTGTCCATTATAACAATCGTTGGGATAATCAATGCTTTCAACCTTATTGACGGCATCAATGGGTTGGCTGGGAGCGTGGGTCTTTTAGCCTGTATCGTTTTTGGAGTTTGTTTTTTTTTAGTAGGCGTTCCGGCATTAGCAGTCGTTGCCTTTTCGCTTGCAGGTGCTATTTTGGCTTTTTTGAGGTACAATCTTACGCCTGCAAAAATTTTTATGGGCGATACTGGCTCTTTGCTCATTGGCACGGTGTGCGCCATCCTTTCCATTACCTTTATCGAAACCAACTACAAACTTAGCCCCGACAACCCTTTTGTCTGGGGAGCAGCCCCGGCCATTGCTTTGGCTGTGCTTATTTTGCCTTTATACGACACGCTTTCTGTTTTTATGCGCCGTATTGTACGAGGTCGCTCGCCTTTCGCGCCGGACAAAACACATATCCACCATCAATTACTAAGTTTTGGTCTTAACCACACACAATCCACAGGAGTCTTGATTGCCGTCAATCTACTTTTCATTGCCGTCGCTTTTGGCTTCAACCGTTTGGGTCTTTTTGAGGTGTTAAAACTAGAATTTGCCATGGCTTTCCTGTTTTCTTTGGTGCTGATTTTGTTGCCAAGGTTAAATGTCCGAAGGAAAAAATAAAAAAGCCGAGACCGGACTATTCCGGCTCGGCTCTGTACGATATTACTAAACACGGATATTTTACTTGTATCAGAGACTTTTGACGAAATTAAGCACAGCATCTTCAGTCGTTCGCTGCGTAGCCAATTGAATTGTAGCGTTTGTCCCAATCTCAGTTTCTGCTTTCCCGAGCCAATATTGTTCACCTAATTTGCTAACCGCTACGAGTTCAACCTGAAATCCTACGGGAGCTTTCGGGTAGCAAAATTTGTTTTTGCCAAGATCGAATTGAAGGGGCGCAACGACTTGCTGGTTTTTAAAAATTAGATACGCCAACGTGTTTTGATCTGCAAACCCCACAGGGAGCTCCATACAAAAAAGCGAACTCGGGTCTGTCAAGGGCCGACCGCAAGCAGCCCAACCTAAATTTCTAACCAATAGTTCGTATCCCTGCTGAATCCCATTTGGAATGGGCCATTCGGCGTCAAAAACTTCTTGATTGCTATTGGTCCACTGTTTGCCATTACCAACAATTTCGATTTGATTGAACACAAAAAAACCGCTTTGCTGGTTGTCGTTTGGGAGCTGGATTTTCAAGGTTCGGTCTGGCAGAAGTTCCAATTCTTGACCATTGCAGCTTGCAATAACGCGCACCATGCCTCCGCTCTCAAAAAGCGTCCCACTATCCCCGATTGTATTCAACCCACGCGCTACAATATCACCCTTGTCCAGCACCTCGGTCACTTCAATTTTCAATTCCGGGCAAGTGCTACAAAGCACAGGCAAGCCAGAACTTTTATTGGCAAACAAGTGGTCGGTATCTATCAAAAAAATTCGGATGCCGTGGGCGGTCTCCAGCATTTGGTCAGTGGCCAGGTAGTGGAGCGTAAACGTAGTGTGCGTTGAAGCATTGGGCGCTTGTTCAGACAACAAGTTTTCGAGTACTTGCGCTGTAGGCTCGTAAGGCTGAAAATCTTCCACATCCTTGCGGCAACCCCACAAGACAAGGAACAGTATCGGCCAATATGACAATCGAATGCGTGACATTTTTCTTAGCGTTTATTATTGGTGTTTTGAATCGTTGGCAAGACCCATTTTGTGCGCTCTGCGCTGCTCGCCTATGTTTTTGGAGTTTCAAAAAATTTTAGTTGCCCCCAACCGCAGCCCAAGAATGCTATAACGCTGCTCGACCGGATGGCTGCTCAGCGTCACTGGGCGTAGCACTTGCCTGAACGAAGGCTCGACAAATAGCCGGAAATGTGGGCTTAGGTGCCAATACCATTGGATACTTGCGGTAGCGCTAAGTCCCACATTCGTACGGAATACATCCTGGCTCAAACTTGTTTTTGGGCCAGTAGCTTTGGGATCGTCCGATATAGGGCCAAAACGAGCGGGCTCATGGGTGATGGGGTCAATGATGGCCCCTCTTTTTTGGAAGAGTACATTTGCCGAAACACCCGCATTGATACTGAATCCCGACCGGCCCTGCCGCATCTCTACACCAACCATCAATGGCACGTCGAGCATTCCATACCGATTGTAGGTCTTCAGGTAATTTTCACCATATTCGACCCCAAGGGTATCCGGTATTGGGTTTCCCGGCGTGAATTTTAACGTATATATTACGGTTGTTGGGTCAATATGCTCAAATACTTCCGTCACTTGGTCGTAGTGCAATCCTGTGCGCACCAAGAAGTTGCTGTTAAACATAAGTGATGCCCGAATCCCAGCGTTCATGGCCACACTACGCCGCTCGGTAGCCAACCGTTGGTTGAGATAAGGCTCGTCGTCGAGCCTGCTTGTCAGCGAGCGCTGTGCCAAGGACGGGCCGCCATATACGTCCACCAACCAAGCGCTCGGATGCCTGGCGAAGTCATAACACAGTTTGGGTTGCGCCTTTTTTACACGGGAGCGTGACTTGAATGATTTTGGAGCAATGGCGCGCTTACTATTAGAAAGCGAAACAACCGATTTCAACCCCTTGGTTTCTAATGTGTTATTGGACACAAATGCGTCCTTTTTTTCTATTGGCTGGAAACCATCTGTGTTGGCATTAGCCAAGGATTTTGTTTGTTCAACATTGACTTTTGGCTCACTAGAGGGTTCCGATAAGAGATTTTCTTTGCTAGGAATATTTGAAGTAAATCCTTTGGTCCCCGGCTGAACTTCGGTAGCCCGATCCGTTAATATAGTTTCTTTATCTTTTGATCTCGTCGAAGAAAATGCGCGGGAACTAGAACTGGATGCAGAGACGTCAGGGTTTGTCTCGCTTAATTTGGTTTCTGATGATTCCGATAGCACTGGCTGGTTTGTTTCCTGCACATTATTTGGAAGCTTGGCTACTGGGGCTACGGTTTGGAGCGAGTCTTCAGGGTCTCCCCTCAGGCTTGATTGCCAAAGCCAAGTAGTTGCGGCCACCGTACCAAACGCAAACAGCCATATGAACATCAAGCGCCTACGGCGTTTTTGAAGTCCCTGTTCCACAGCTGGCCACACGAACGGAGGGGGGGGCACCTCCGCATCGTGCAGCCGCTGTCGGAAAATTTCGTCAATTTTATAATTCGGGTTTTCCATAATTCTATTTATATCATTATCCGTTCCAGTTTTCCCACTTCTACTTCCAAATGCCGCCGCGCCTTGGTGAGCTGGGAACGGGAAGTACTTTCTTGAATGCCCAAAAGATTGGCCGCCTCAGCATGAGAATAGCCTTCGATAGCCACCAAATTAAACACTGCGCGGTAGCCATCAGGCAATTGGCGCACAAGGTTTAAGAGTTCAGATTCTGAGAGCATTCCTACGGCATCTGGTTCTACGGGCAATTCTGGCAAGCGCTCATAACCCGTCTGCTCAAAATCATAGCGTTGTTTCTGATAAGCCCTCAGTGCTGTGTTCACCATTACACGACGTACCCACCCCTCGAAGGATCCTTGAAACTGAAACTGCCCCAGTTTTGAAAAAACCTTCAAAAAACCTTCCTGCAAAATATCTGCCGCGTCTTCTCGGGTACGTGCATACCGCAGGCATACCGCGTACATCTTGCCGGCAAAACGCTCGTACAAGTCGCGCTGGCACTGCGCGGACCCGCGCAAGCAACCTCGGATAAGTTCGTATTCGTTCAAAGGATTACGATAGTTGGGAGAACTATGAGGGCGGCTTGCTGGGGTTGCAAACTCCCCGAAGGTACGCAAAAAGGCAGATACAATGGGCATTAATATCGCTGCCTGAGCGTATTTGCCAAAAAAAGGGGCAAAAAAGAACGGGGTGCCAGACACTGAGACTCGCTCAAATGCGACGGGCCTCCTGCGAATTGCAGAAAGCCCGTCGTGTAATTTGAGTCGTTCAAAAAACTATTTATTCTTCTTGCCGCCATTTGTAGGAGCGGATTCTTTTCCGAATGCTTGCCGCATTTCAATAATCGTTTGAATCTGAGCGGGATCTGTTTCCAATGCCTGCCATTTGTCCATTACAGCGTTGAATTTGTCGGCCTCCACTTTTACAAAATAACAGTACGCAAGGTATTGGTAAGCCTTTAGAAGGTCTTTTTTGTTTTTATCCTTGTCTTGTTCTGCCACTTCAGCATACTTTTCATAGTAGCCTCGGGCTTTACCATACTCATTCGCCAATTCAGGATGAACAGCAATTGAGTCCGGCGAAGGATCCATTTTCTCAGCAGATTTAGCAGCCCAGAGCCAACCGACGATCGCGGCCTCTGGGTTTGTCTCTACCACCTTCACAAAAGCATTTTCAGCGTTTTGGAAGTGCAGGGAATCCTCTTTGCAGAAGTAGTGGCGCATACCCAAAGTGTACCATTCTGAAGTCTTAAGGGTTGCCACTGAATCCAAGTACATCTTGTACACGCTCAACGCGCCACAATAGTTTTTACGCGTCCATTCAAGTCTGTCAATATCCTCATAAAGCCCCCACTTACTGCTGTCCATTTCGATTACCTTTCTGTAATCCTTTATGGCTTGAATGGTGTCGCCCTTTGTTTGTACCAATAGCTTGGCGTGATATTCAAAGTCTGAGGGCAACAGTTTGTCCGGTGTGACAATATTGAAGTATTCGTTCAAAGTTTTTAAGCTGCGCTCCAAGTTTCCGTTTTCAAAGTCACAGTATGCTTGAAGACGGCGCAAGTAGTTTTTGGAAGGGTCTTTTTGGAGGATTTTTTCCACCAGCTCGCTGCACGATTTGCAGTCTTTGATCAGGTAATAGCAGTTTGCAAGTTGCATTTCATCCTCAATTTTCACCTCAGTGCCCTTTTCTACCAAGGCTTTGTACGCCTGGGTCGCATCTTCATATTTGTGCAGCACAAAGAAGAGATACTCTGCTTTCCCACGCAAGGCTGGGGTGTAGTTCGGAGCAACTTCAAGGGCTTTGTCGTAGAAAATAATGGGCTTGCCTGGCACCTTGGCGATACGGTACACTTTCGCCAGCATAAGTTTGGGTAATGGATTTTTTGGCTCCAACACCTCTGCAAATTCATAGTGTTGAGCCGCCGGGCCACCGCTTGACATTTCTTTGTAGCAAGCACCCAACGACATTTGAAGCGCAAAATCTTTGGAAGAAATCTCCAATGCTTCTTTGAGATAGGCCTCCGCTTTGGCCAAGTTGGGCTTTTTTGCCCCTGGCTCAATGTAGTAAAAGTACGATTCACCAATCTGCCGCCAGGTAGTCATGTCTTTTTTGTTGGCGTATTTCTTTGCTTTGATAAACTGTTTTTCAGCCTCTGCTCCTTTATTTTGGAGCAAAAGGACGCGACCATTGGCTATGAAAGCCATGGGTGCATCTGATTTGGCAGCATAAGCAGCATTGAAATTAGCCAAGGCAGATTCTTTGTCACTTTTAGCCTGTTCTTTGCCACCCTTTGCTAATTCATACTCAGCTCGAGCCAGATAGGCGTTGCCGAGGCTTAGAAAAGCGCTTTGGTCTGCTGGATTGACCTTCGTGAGTCCAGAAAATATACTGATGGCTTTGTCCCAGTCCTCTAATTGCATGGCCTCATTGCCAGCCGCATGACTTTGGCAAAAGGCCGTTTGGGCAAATAGGATTGCCGAGAGAAAAAAGGCTTTTTTCAGAAGATTTGTCATTGTTCGGAAAAAGTATTGTGTTTAGTAGAAACTTATGGCTCGCTTCGACCCCCCAATTTTTTAAGGGCGAAATCCGCTTTTATTAGTGACGCAATTCGAAGAAAAAATAGACATTCTGAATTGCTGTTTAGGCAAACATTTGAAATTCAATGGCTTGCTTTGATCAAGCGCGTTACGGCATTGGCTGGCAAAAGGCCGTCTTTTAACATGATTCGCTGGCCATCTTTGGCCAAATAGGAGGCAAAGCCCGCTCCGAGGCCATTCCTTCGGGCTTGTGCGTTGATGATGTATATGGTGCGTTTGTACGGATAATCGCCGGTAGCCAGGTAGGCTTGGTAAGGGCCATACCCTTCTTTTCCCGCCTCTTTGGCCACGTCCGCGATTTTAATTTCACGCATGAATTTTTGTACCCCCCCATCGTCCGTGTCTGAAATCCAGTTGGCAGCAATGATTCCAACTGCGTTTTTGTTTTTGCTGACATATTCAATCACATCAGCATTTTTTTTCAGTGCCGTGGCCTGTTTGGAAAGTTCTTGGCCCGCAATAACGGAGTCGCGCACATAACGCAGGGTCCCGCTCATTGGATGGTCGAACACCAGTTGGATATTTCCCAAGGCGGACTTTGGATTAATTTCTTTCCAGGTCGTTGTTTTTCCGATAAGAAGCTCATGCACTTGTTGCATCGTCAAAACAGTGTCGTGGTTTTCTGGATTGAGGATGATCGCCAGTGCGTCGTAAGCGATCGGCGTAGTCGGCGGGGTGAAGCCACGTGATTGAAAATATTCGGTTTCTTTTGCGGCAAGTTGCCGACCGATAATAATGACTTGCACAGAATCTTGAATCAGCGCGTTTACTGCCTCGCCTTCTGAAATATACCTTGGGTTAATTTTTGCGGAGCGGTAAATAGAATCGAAAACATCAATGCAAGAGGATATAACGGGTTTATAACCATCTTCTACTGCTATGGTTATTTCGCCGGTAGTAATAGTGTCAAGCACTTTTCCAGTTTTGTCACGCTCGGCACATGAAATCCAAAGCAGAGACACTATATTGATAATCAAAAAATTGCGAAGCATAACAATATTGGTTAAAAGTGATCGGCATAAACTCTCCAGCCTCGATATATACCATATACAAGCAACAAAATGGCAAAAATGTTTCGGAATTCTGCCGGGATGTAGGGCAGGAAAGTTTTGTCCAAAAGCAGCCAAGACCCGAGCACTACATAAATGGCTGTCATGCTAAAGCCCAGTATGAGCATTGGGAGTCGGATTTTGCCACGGTCGCGGATGCGTTCATCGGAGGACATAGCAGGTGCACATTTTAAAGTTTAGAAAACGGCTTTCAAACTAGGATGCTGTTTTTTTGCAAAATGGTGGGGCGATGGGCGTATTTTATGCTTTTGCCCAACTCACCCCTTCTTTCCCGTCCTTCACTGTAATCCCTACAGCAGATAGGGTGTCGCGGATTTTGTCGCTGGTGCCCCAGTCTTTTTGGGTGCGCGCCTGAGCCCTGATTTCAAGTATAAGGTTCATCAAGCCTTCCACCGTACCTGTGTCACTGCCCGTTGCGGATTCATCTGCGAGGCCAAAAATGTCGAATAAAAAGGTGCTAAAAACAACCTTCATACGATCCAGCACCCAAGGGGACACCTCGCTGGTGGCTAATTGTTGATTTGACAATTTGTGGACAAAGCTTCCCATTTCATTCAATGATGCAATCGCGATGGCAGTATTGAAGTCGTCGTCCATTCCAGCATAAGCCTCCTGTATAAGTGAGGAAATAGCACGGTCAGAAGGTGTTTCGGAACCGTCAAAATCACGGGCGTTCACCACAAGATTTTGGAGTAGCCTGTTGGTTTCCATTATTTTCAAAAACCCCTTTTCGGCGGCCATCAAGCCATCGTCTGTAATGTCGAGTGTGCTGCGATAGTGTGCCATGAGCATAAAAAAGCGCACTGCCATAGGGGAGTATGCCTTGCTCGTATGTTCGCTAGTGCCAGTAAAAAGCTCGGTCGGCGAAATGGTGTTGCCATCGCTTTTGCTCATCTTTTTGCCGTTTAACAGCAACATATTGGTATGTACCCAATAATTGGCGGGATGGCAACCGCAAGCGCCATGGTTTTGTGCCACCTCATTTTCGTGGTGTGGAAATTTGAGGTCGTTTCCCCCGCCGTGGATGTCGAAGGTTTTGCCCAAGTATTTGGTGCTCATAGCGGAACATTCCAAGTGCCAGCCCGGAAAACCGACTGACCATGGGCTGTTCCAGATCATCAAATCTTGAGGGCGGGCTTTCATCCAAATAGCAAAGTCTGCAGGATGGTTTTTCTCTTCCTGACTCTTGAGTTCGCGGGTTTCGGTGTAGAGATCCTCCAAGATGCGGCCACTGACGGAGCCGTAGACACCCGCATATTCACCAGCAAATTTTGGCACATTGAAATATATAGAGCCGTTACGCTCATAAGCCAAGCCCCGATCAAGGATTTGCTGTACCATTTCTATCTGCTCGATGATATGGCCGGTAGCGCGTGGCTCGATACTCGGAGGCAAGGTGTTGAAAATCCGCATCATATCGTGGAAGCCCACCGTGTAGCGCTGGGCAACTTCCATGGGTTCGAGCTGGGCAACTTTAGCGCCTTTTGTCATGCGGTCTTCGCCATCGTCGGTAAGGTGGCCTACATCGGTGATGTTGCGTACATAGCGCACTTTGTAGCCTATGTGCAGCAGGTAGCGATAAATGTTATCGAAACTGCAAAAGGTGCGGCAGTTTCCAAGGTGCACATCACTATAAACGGTTGGGCCGCAAACGTACATCCCGATATGGCCGGGAGTGATGGGGCGGAATTCTTCTTTCTTTCCAGAAAGGGTATTGTAAATTTTGAGTGGGCGAGGTTCTGTCATAGGGCGCAAAGATAATCGCGGGAGCTTTGGAGATGCGGGTGTATCCTTAGTGTTTTTTTGCGGATTTGGTGATTTATGGATTTGGTGATGGGCCAGAGCTTGGGATTCCTGCTGTTCAAAAGGCAGGAATCCCGAGCGCTGGCCCATCACCAAATCCACAAATCACCAAATAACCATTCCTATCATTCCACCTCGGTTACCTTCAACATATTGGTCTGCAACCGGCGCCCCATCGGCATGGAGCCTGTATTGATTATGGTGTCCCCGGCTTTGACGAAACCACTTTCTTTAAGGATGTCGGTACAGTCTTGAATGGTCTCGTCGGTAGTGGTAAAACGATTGTAGTAAAAGCATTGTACTCCCCACAAAAGGTTGAATGCCCCGAGTTTAACGTGCTGATCGCTAAATATAAAAATTTGCGACTTGGGTCTGAAGCTGCTGATTTTGAAGGCCGTATAGCCTGAAGAGGTGTGCCCAACAATGCCTTTTGCACCGATTTCTTCTGCTACGTTACAAGCGCTAAAGCAGATTACATCCGAGTGGTACAGCATGAATTGGGGAGCTGGTGTAGGCCGTCGGTTGTTTATCTGCGGCCAATACTGTTTTTCAGCCTCCCCGATAATTTTAGTCATGTAATCAATGACCAGTTTGGGATATTTGCCTACTGAGGTCTCGCCACTGAGCATCACCGCATCGGCACCATCCAACACGGCGTTGGCCACATCCGTCACTTCTGCTCGGGTGGGCGAAGGGTTGTTTATCATGCTATCCATCATTTGTGTGGCAACGATAACTGGCCTTGCATACTGCATACACATGTGTATGATGTCTTTTTGGGTCATGGGCAACTGTTCTAT
>JACMMM010000246.1 GCA_014379065.1 Saprospiraceae bacterium | reverse complement strand
TTCGGAAAGTTTGACGCAATTTTGTTGCTGATTAGCCCGGGTGGTGAAATGGTAGACACGAGGGACTTAAAATCCCTTGACCTTTATCGGTCGTGCAGGTTCGAGTCCCGTCCCGGGCACAAAAAAGCCTCCAGATGTGATGTCTGGGGGCTTTTCGATTTTGGGGAGGTGGATGTTTGCTCCCCTGCCAAACCGCTGCGTTTAGCCGGCGATTGGCAGGGGAGCGTTAGATGGGCGTTTATTTATTTTTCCAATGCTCGATGATTTCCTTTACTTCAATTTCAGTTAGTTTTAGCGAAATCGCAATAATTGAAATGGGAATTTCATTATTATGAAGCCCTAAAACTGCGTCTCTTTTTGTTTCATGTACTCCTTTTTGCTCTGCCTTATCTAACCTCGCTCTTTCATCTTCTTCCCGCATAAATGAATAGTCGTAAGCGTCTAATTCCGCCTGTGTCCATGTTTGCACGTTTGCATCTTCGTATGCTGATTTAAGTCCTTCATCGTTAATGTTTTCAGGCACGACTTCAAGACTTTCGGAGTTTTTTATGAAATACACCCATTTTTCAGTCAGGGTTTTAAGTTCATGTAGTTCCAAATTAAATTTAGGCAATTCAAGGAAAGTGAATTCCATATCTTTTATAGTCTGTTCGCCTGTCTCGATGTCTCGGACTTGGCTACGGCTGATATAATTTTTATTCTCGGTATGCTCGAAGTCAAGTATCCCAATGAAAATGACAGGACGCAGTTTTCGGTAGAAATCTGCCCGTTTAATCTGGTCGGAATAACTTTTAGAGGAATAGTAAAGCACACGCTTCTCGAAGCCGTCAATATCGCCCACCTGCATTTCGATAATGTAGGTTCGACCCGCTTGGTCGGTAGCTTTTACGTCAATAATTGTGACTTTCCCACCTTTGAGTTTGGGAAGTTGGTACGGGTTGAGGATTGTTACCTCTGTGATTCGCTGGTCGCCGTGAAAATCCAAAACGGCGTTCAAGAATGAAATGAGCGTTTCTTTTCGGTTTTCGTTGCCGAAAATCTTGCGAAAGGCAATATCATTTTTTACATCTACGAACTGCATAATTCTTGATTTAAAGTACAAAAATAGGGCAATTCTTCGAGTTTTACTTGATTACTTCCGCCGTTTGGGTCTTTTGACCCAGGCGCGGCGGGAAATTGGAGGGAGCGGCGAAAGTCGTAGTTGGTAAGAAAATCCCTTGACCTCTATCGGTCATGCAGGTTCGAGTCCCGTCCCGGGCACAAAAAAAGCCCCCAGATGTGATGTCTGGGGGCTTTTCGATTTGGGGGGAGGGTTGCCTCCCTTCCAACTACTGTGTTTAGCGGACGGTTGGCAGCCACGCAAAGATGGAGGCGGATTATTTATTATCAGTGCAAGTATATTAGGCTTTTACTTAAACACCAACAAGCAGATCGGTGGGAATTCGCAACTCTTTATGCAGCGTTCTAATTTGCGCTAAAGACAAATCCCTTTTCCCACTAAATATTTCTGATACTCTGTTTGACCCTAAAATTTTAGATAAATCTTTTTTAGTTAAATTCAATTGCTCCAACGTTTGTTCGATGACTTGAACAACAGTAAGTTCCATCTTATTGAATTGAAAATGCTTCGCTTCATAAGCTTCTATCAATGTCGTTAGTGCATCAAGATGAGCATATTTTTTTTCTTCCTCGGCTTCATCTTCAAATGTTAAATCATCTAACTCCTCTACTAATTCACAGAAATGCATATAGGTCGCTTCGTCAGTGATTGGAGTGATTTGGTATTTTAAACTTTGAAATTTTTTCATGGGTGCTTTGTTTTTAGACATTCTCAATGTCTTTTATTTTATCGTATTCAGCATGTGTGCCGATAAACCGAATATACACTCGTTGCGCTCGAATGTGAAACCTGAATTTTGCGATTAGTCGGTACTTGTTGTGAGAAATGTTAAAAACAATTCTTTCGTTTCCAACATAATCGGCAGTATTGAAGACCTGTATCACATCTTGCGCCGAATAAAAACTATTGGAGGTGACAATATCATACCAAAATTTCAACGATGTTTTGGCATCCGGGTATTCTTTCCCAAAAACTTCCAATCGTTTTTTCGTTATTATTCTCACAGGGCAAATATAAGGCGTTTTTCCCAATTTGGGAAAGTATCTGAAAAATATTTTCGCGGGTTGTGGTCTTTTTTATTTATATTGCATTGTTTGTCAAGACCACAAACCCCATCAATAGTTGGCGGGATCGGCGAAAGTCGTAGTTGGTAAGAAAATCCCTTGACCTTTATCGGTCGTGCAGGTTCGAGTCCCGTCCCGGGCACAAAAAAAGCCCCCAGATGTGATGTCTGGGGGCTTTTCGATTTTGGCAACGTACCGTGTTGGGCGTCTGCTGTCCTACCCCTCGTTTGCGCCACCTCTCTAAACCAGAATCTCTAACATCAATTCGGTGTGTTAGAATGCTTGGTCACAAGACACAAGTGTGGCGTTGAACGTGACATTTTGGGTAAATGTGAGTGAAGACCGCGCGGGACTAAAAGTTAGGACTAAATCATGAGATTAATTTTTAATCGTTACTAATTTATTGATTGAATTTTTTCTTTAAAACTTCTTTTCGTGCCTTGATTGATTTCTTTTTTATGCTAGTTACTTTGCTCTCAATTAATATCCAAGTTAGTATGAAGCCAGCCGCAAAAATTCCAATGTTCTTCCAATTAATCTCAAGTTCAGCAAATGTCTGCCCTGAAAAGTAGTAAACCCCAAATAAGGAGGCTACAATCCCACCTATCCAACCATACCACCTCAAAGCAATGACGCTATTTTTTCTTTTTTTATCTTCTGGCTTGATCCCGTCAACTCTAGATGGGTCGTTGCCATCAACCACGACATAATACTGTTGCTCTTGGTATTCATAAATAAACAACCAAAATGGGGCAACCAAACTAAAAAATTTCTTTTCTGAAAATCTTATGTTCAAATTGAAATTTTGCACCAAATTACTTGGCAAAAGAGGAAGAGTCTGTTGAACTGCTGAATTGTATGCCTTTTTTGCGCCTTTATTATTCCAACTGTCGCTTCCGTTTACCTTAAATAGACTTAATACAGGAGCATAATTAGCTTCATTTTGACCAATTTGATTTAATTCATCGGCTCTCCAACCCATATTTTCAACAAACAAAGCAATTCCTTCTAAGTTTTTATCGCCTGCGTAAACTACCGTCGTGACCGTTCCTTGTACTGGTTGGGAATGAGGAACCCAATTAGTGACCATTCGGCTTCTTGTCTCCGATCTTTTATATGTGTCGTTCCATACTTGATAGTATTCTGTGCGTGAGTATCCTAACGAAGCCGAACAAGTACCTTGATAGTCATTCATGTAAAAATGGAGTGGAAGCAAAACGAGGTTGTTTTGCGTGATGATATTTTCAATTATATCATCGGGTGTATAATCACCTTCGGCAAGCCAGTTATAGACTGCCCTTTCAAAGTCTTGCTCGGATACTTTATTCTTTATAATGTAGTCAACTTTCATAGGTTGTAGGATTTGATTGTCATTTTTTGCAATTCTGCTACAAGGAGTTGGCCCTGCTTGGCCTTGTTAGGGCGCTTGGTCACAAGACACAAGCGCGGCGTTGAGCATGACATTTTGGATAATTGCGAGTGAAGGCCACGCGGGTATAAATAGCCTTTAATTCGTGTTTTTCATTTTCTTAATTTTATTTCTGCCATAAATTACATGCGCATCAATGGACGACTAATTAAAAACTCAAAATCCACTAAGTCGCTCGTTTCGGACAAGCCGCCGTCTACAAACACACCCCCGCCTCCAGTACCATACCAGAAGCGGGGGCGCAAGTCATCATTTTGATAGGGCTAACTCTGTCATTGGATTTTTAGCATTGAGAAGCCGAAAGGTAGCCTGACAATTTTGCGCATACAAGCAGCCAGCAAATAAAAATTTCCAATAGACCATTCAAGCCTTCAAAATCGAAATAGTTGCCATCATTTTTGCCGTTTGTACGCTACCCTTGTTGCTGATGGAGAATATGTCGCATTCCACAACCGCGATCGTTTTCCCACAGCGCAAAACTTTGGCTTTGGCAAGCAACTTGTCGCCTGATGCTGGGCGCAACATATTGATCTTGAACTCAATAGAAAGCGGAGTCTGGGATGGATCAATTAAAGAAGCAGTCGCCACCCCACAGGCATGGTCGCCGAGAGCGGCTTGGACACCTGCGTGGGCAAAACCGTTGTGCTGTGTCAATACGGTATTCAGATCGGTTTCTATTTCACATTCCCCGGCATCGGCTTTGAGCAGCCGGGCACCGAGGGTTTGCATGAAGGGCGTTTGATCGAAGATGGATTGGCAGTAGGTAGAGATCATGGGTTTGAGTCAAGGTGATTGCCTTGCAAAATTGAGCTTATTTACGAAATCTGAAACCACGCAAATCAAGAGCAAAACCTTGTTGTCATACTGCGTTAAGTGCGACTCCGAACTTCCCGAAAGTTTAAAACTTTCGGGAAGTTAAATTCCAGCGAAAGAAAAACATCATTTGGTGAAAAAATTGAGCCTTCCCGAATCTTGGCACAATCCCTATCCAAGAGATTAGCGCTAGGCCGAATTCAACTCGCTCATTTTCTCATCAAAACCAAATAGACCTCCCCAGACATTCCCGTTTCGTTTGGGCTTAATTTGACTATCGGATTCCTTAGATTTTTCGCCCACGCCACCCAATATTCCGACATCGCCGGGTCGTCTTCAAACACAACCTGAAAATTTTCTTCCTTTTTACCCGCCATAGCCACCACGATATGAACATGCTGTGGTATCGTCCGACCTTCATACTGTTTGGGATAACTCGCCGGTCGAACAGTCCGGATTTCAAAGCCACCCGTCGAATCCGTGGTCAAAAAACCTTCGAGACGCGGGTCGCTTTCGCCCATTCTTCCCGAAGCAGAATCCGTAGGCGCATAATATCCGCGATGATCTGTGTGAAAAGTATGCAATCGTTCGCCGGGCAAAGGTTTGCCATTTTCATCGCTCAGGTGGCCGCGCAAGGTGATTTTTGTGCCGGACTCAGTGGCGGGACAAGTGGTTTCAAACGGCCAAACAGCATATTTTTCAAGCGTTTCACGGAGATCGCGGCGTTCGAAGCCGGTCAAGTCGGTATAATGCTCAGCCAGTAAAAAGTGTAAGGAATCGTAGGCTTCTCGGCTCTTTTCGACTTGCAGATTCTTTTTTAAGGTTGACAAGGAAATGTCTTTTTCGGTCTTTTGATGAGGTCGTTGACAAGCACCCGAGCCGAGAAAAAAGCAAGCTGCCAGTGAGATGAAAATGCTGCGAACGGATAAAGATAACATGACATGGATTTTAATTACGAAAGATTCAATAGGAGTATACGAGAAGTATTTTTGACAGGATAAACAGGATAGAGAGGGGTAAATGGGATAAACAGGATTTTACTCCTCTCCATCCTGTTTATCCTGTAAATCCTGTCAAAAAATAAACTTGTACGACACACTCGTCCAGGACACCCTCACCGTTTCTGCTTCAGCCGCTCAATACGTTCTTTTGAAATCTTGTCATATTGCTTTTTGCGGCTTTCGTCATAGTTGGACGCGGAAAGTTTTGCCAGACATGTCTCGCTCGCAGCAATGGCCTGTGCATTTTCGCCCACCATCTCGTAATATTCCGAAAGGCTGTCCCACGCATTTGGGGAGTTTGGGAACAATTCCGTAATCCAGACAAATAGACCCTGCGCCTCCTTGTTTTGCTTGTTGTTCAAAAACATATAAGCCAAACCATTGACCTCATCCTCCGTAAAAAACATCCAGCCAGACTCCAATTGGATGGCCTTTTGGTATTGGCGTTTTGCCCAATCTACGTCGCCGGCCATCAATTTCTGGTGAACTGAACGGCTGTCTGGCGGCACGGCTTTCCCCATTTTCTCCATGATAATGCCCAGCCCATCGTAAAGTGTGGGCGTGGGCGGGTAATTTTTTAATAGAAACCGCAAAATGGCCTCACTCTCCGAGGGTTTTGATTCGACCAAACTGGCAGCCAGATCGGTCAATTCGCCGGGATAATAAAGCGGAAAATGGTTTTCAGCCGCCGGTTTGTGCGCTTTGAGTGCCGCCTCTAAACCAAGGCTCCTAACGTCTTGAATGAACGCAGTCTCATTGACTTTGCCAGCGTTTGGCTGCCATTTGTCGTATTCCATGTAAAAAGCGGTGGCTTTGGCCGTGGCCTCGCCCTTGATTTTTGCCACGACATGCAAAGCCCCGTCCGTGCCCGCCGAAACGCCTGCGGTCGTGATGACTTGGCCGTTGTCCACAAAACGGGTGTTGGCCAGCACCGTGGCTTTGGGGGTAATTTTTTGCAATTCATCAAGATAGCCATGAAAGGTGGTCACTTCTTTTCCGTCGAGCAAACCGGCCTTGGAGAGCAAGCCCGCGCCCGTGCATACCGACATCATGATTTGCGTGGTTTTTGCCCTTTCTTTGATCCAGTCAATCAATTTTTGTTCGCCCATCACGCTGTTTGTGCCACCGCCGGGGAACAGCAAGATATCGGTGGGTGGGCAGTCGTCAATAGAATATTGCGGCGTGACGGTGATAAAACCCTGACTCAGCACAGGCTCTTTTTTGAACGCAACAATAAACGGTTTGAAACCCGGGGTCGAGCCAAAAACTTCAGACGGCCCCGTGAAATCTAGGATTTCCACGCCCGGATAAACAAAAATGCCAACCGAAAGTGGTTTTTCCGGCGACTGTGCCGTCAGATAGCCAGCCAGCAACATCGGGAGAAACAGAAGCGCGATTTTCAGTTCTTTTTTCATGCTTAAAATTTTTGTTGTGAAATAATACTGCAAAACTCCAGCAACATTTTCAAGCAATGCCAAATGAGGACAGTCAATAGGTTCAAACGCTTCCAATTGGACTCATTTTGGGAAATAGTGCGGCGCAATGAATAGAATCAGCGTTTTTTGCGACATGAATCACCCCGGCATTTACATCAGCCTCCTTTTTTTTGCGATCCTTTCCGGTAGCGTTTTGCTGGTTCGGGATTTGAAAAATAACCCTGGCCAAACGGGCGGCTATGTCTGCCCGCCCTGTGGTTGCTTATTGCATGATGAGATACTGGATGCTCCCGGGTGTTGTCGTGGCTGCGGGATGCCTTTGATTTCGGTAAAAAGGAGGAACAGCAAAATGTTTGAGGCCGTTTTTGAAAGCTCGGAACCCACTCTTTACCATCACAAATTCTTCTATCCCGTCAATTTCCTCGCGTTGTTTATAGGTTTTTTTGCGCTGTACCGATTCAGAAAGGAACTGCCCATGGTATTGTTTTTCGTGTTTTCCCTGAGCCTCGTGTTGTATAGTTTTAGAAACCAAATTTATGGCACCGAATATTCCATGCACGCATCCAGAAAATGGGGTTTTTTCCCCATCTCGTTTTTGTTGGCAACGGGACCGGCATTATTCCTTTATTTTTCAAAAACGCTGAATCAGGACACGAGGTTTTCCAAAAAAGACAGCCTTCATTTCATGCCGGCAGCGGTCGTTTTTTTGTTGAACGCCGCTTGTTTTTTCGGTTTGGAAAGTTGGCGGGAACTGGCGATTTACAACAACTATGACCATTTTCCAGGGCTGTCCGAACAACTAACGTTTATTGTAAGCGGCATTTTTTATAGTTTTTTGATAGGGAAAACCATCCGCGACAGCGAATACCTAGAGCCTCGATCTCAACAATGGCAACTACAATTGCGCCTGTTTTTGGTGGCACTGATACTGAGTCTGGCGGCTATGATTATCGGCAATTTTTTCTATTTCGACCTGATGTCCACCTGGCTCGATTACCATCCAGTTTGGCTTTTAATCGCCGTTTTTACCTTATGGAGTACCTATGTTTTGGTGTTTAAAAAAGATCTCATTTTTCAAAAAAGTATTGTCAAAGAAAATCGCTTGCCGGAGGACAAAATAATCGCGTGGAAGATCGCATTGGAAACCATCATGCAAACCCAAAAACCGTATCTCGACCCCGATCTAACCCTTCAAACACTTGCCCAAATCATCGGCATCAAGGAAAAAGACCTTTCCGAGGTCTTGAATATCGGCCTCTCCAAAGGTTTCCACGACTACGTCAATTATTACCGGATTGAAGCCGTGAAAAACCTGCTTTTGATGCCTGAAAAACAGCACCTGACCAACTTCGCGATGGCGCAAGAGGCGGGGTTTAATTCCAAATCGGCCTTTTTTGGCCTGTTTAAGAAGTATGTTGGAGTGACACCGGGGGAGTTTAAACGGATCAAATCACTCCGACCGCAATGATTCAACAGGATTGGCCAAGGCCGCTTTTATGCTTTGAAAACCAACCGTCAAAAAGGCAATGCAGACAGCGACTAAGGCCGCCGCTACAAACATCCACCATTGAATATCAATGCGATAGGCGAAATCCTCCAGCCAGCGATTCATGAAATAATAGGCGATTGGGCTGGCGATTACAATGGCCAACACAACCAATTTCAAAAAATCTTTGGCGATCCCATTTGCTGCGCCGCGGCGGGATTGCCTGGCTGATTAGGATTGGCTTGGCCTGAAGTTGCCGCG
>JACMMM010000245.1 GCA_014379065.1 Saprospiraceae bacterium | reverse complement strand
TCGGGGCCTACGGTGGTGCGCTGAATGCAGGGGTGGACAGAGGCTTTTACCCACAGGCGCGGGTGCTTTTGGGAGGGGTGAATGTGACGTTTTAAAGTTTATGAAGGTTTATAGGGTTTATGAAGGTTTATCTTTTGCACTCGAAAAGGCAGAAAATCTTCCGAGTGCAAAAAATAAACCCTCATAAACCCTCATAAACCCTCATAAACAATTAGCTCTAGCCATTTTCAGAAAATTCAACACATGAAACAGCATAAACTTTTCATAATCATAGCATTGGCAGCCCTGTTTCCCAGCGCTTGCCAAAAAGATTTCTTGGATCGCAAACAAATCGTCGGTTCATCCGAGGAAAACTTTTATCGCACCCAAGCGGATGCCATCGCTGCCGTGAACGCCGCGTATGCGCCACTTCAATTTGAAATTTCCCCTGCCGGGCACTTCCGATGGATTTGGGGCGATATCATGTCTGACGATGCCGTCAAAGGCGGTTCTGGCGACAACGATGCCAACGAACTCCTGCAACTCGAAACCTTCCATGGGCCGACCAATACCGAAAATCTGGAAAGCGAATGGTCGGCTGACTATGAAGGCATCTATCGCGCCAATGTGGTGCTGGAGCGGGTACCGGGTATAGAGATGGATGCCACTTTGAAGACCCGGATTTTGGGCGAAGCCCACTTCATTCGGGCCTGGTTTTTCTACAATTTGGTCACCATGTACGGCGGGGTTCCCTTGGCCGATCATGTGCTTATGCCCAGCGAATACAACATTCCGCGTGCCGATGCTGCACAAGTGTGGGCGCTCATCGAATCGGATCTGCAAACAGCCGCCTCCAGCCTTCCGCTTCGCAGCGGGTATGCGCTGGAAGACTTGGGTCGCATTACAAAAGGGGCGGCACAGGCACTTTTGGCCAAAAGTTACCTCTGGCAAAAACGCTGGGCAGAAGCAGAGGCCGTTGCTAACGAGGTCATCTTGTCCAATGAATATCAATTGGTTACCGACTACGCCACCATTTTCACCCAGCAGGGAGAAAACAATGTGGAGTCTGTTTTTGAAATCCAGTACATGAATGCTTCGGGCGGCAACTGGGGCAAAAACAACGCCAACGAAGGCAGCTTCACGCCGGTGTTCCAACGCGCACGTGGTCAGTTTGAAGGCTTTGGGTTCAATATCCCAACGGAAGATTTTGTCCAAGAATTTTTCAAAGAAGGTTTTGAAGACCCACGCCTGAAAAGCACGGTGTTCCGCGTTGGCGATGCCATGGGCGACCGGGGCATTTTCACCAAAGATGCCACGGGCGGCTTCTCCTACGACTACTACCCGAAGAAGTATTTCACCTACAAAAATGAGGACGCTACCTTAGGCGATCCGAATCCGAATGGTGGTACCAACGACCGCGTCATTCGTTTTTCGGATGTGCTGCTAATGCATGCAGAAGCGGCTGCGCAAAATAGCAATGAAACGGGCGCTCGTACTTCGTTGAATCGGGTTCGCGCACGGGCAAGGGGCAATACACCTGGCATTTTGCCCGACATTACGGCTTCGGGCCAGGCATTGCTCGATGCCATCTACCGCGAGCGCCGCATTGAATTGGGGCTGGAAGGCCACCGCTTTTTTGATTTGGTACGGACGGGCCGAGGGCAGGCGGTGCTAGGGCCTCTGGGATATCAGGAAGGGACGCACAATTTGTTCCCGATACCTCAATCGCAGGTGCAGGCCACGAATGGTGCGATCCGGCAGAACCCGGGATATAATTGAATTTGGATTTACGATTTTTGGATTTACGATTTTTTTGATCCGAAGTATGCAGGGTTTTATCCTTTTTCGGATCAAGCAATCGTAAATCGTAATTCCAAAATCGTAAATTTAAACCACTCACTATAACAATTGACGCTTCCCGGAACGGGATTTCGGGTTACAAAACGCATGAAAAATATACTTCCCTTACTCGCTTTTTTGCTCGCGCTGGCCGCTTGTGCGCCTTTTGAAGAAAATGATGTTGATCTTCCTGCACAACCAGAGGCCCCCATTTTCTCGCTCGAATTTTTAAATGGCGATTCCAACCGAGTGATCGTAACGAACCTTTCCACGGGCTTTTTTGACCACACGTTCGATTTCCCTGGGGGGATCCCGGCCAAATCGAAACGTGCCGTTGATACCGTGTTCTACACCCAAGCAGGCGATTTTGTCGTAACCCTTTACGCTGCTGCTGAAGGCGGCGGCGGGGTGTCCAGTACCAGCAAAATCGTCCATATCTACAAAGATGCAAAGGCCCCCTGCGATCCCTTGGCAAGTTTACTGACGGGTAGTTGTGAAGCCCCTGGTCGGTGCTGGACTTTCACACATGCCGCTGAAGCCGTCCGTGTCGGACCTACACCGGGCTCAAAAGAATGGTACAAATCGCCTGTCAATGGTCTGCAAACCGCGCAATACGACGATCAGTTTTGCTTTTACTTCGAGGGCGCTAAGTTTGAATACAAGAACAACGGCTTCTCGGTAGATCCTTGGAATCAATATGCTGCCGTGCCATACACTCCAGCTGCGAACCAAACCTGGTTTATCTCTAAAGGCTCGGGCGACGGCGGGAAAGACCAGATTGTGCTCCCCGCTGGTGCATTTATCGGTACTTGGGACTCAGGGCCGGTGTACGATATAGTTTCATTGACGGAAACAGAAATGGTGCTGCGATCGCCCATTCGTAAGCAGGATGGCACACCGGCAGACGGATGGTTTGAATTCACTTTAGTGAAAATCTGAACGAAGGATTGTGGGGATAATGAACTTGTGTACATACCATAGGTTTTAAGAGGCACTTAATTTCACAAAAAATACGGGCCACATGACTTTTCTAAAAAATACAGCAGTGTTTCTACTTGTAGCTATTTGCACTTTCATTGCTTGCAAAAAAGACGTCGGCCCGGTACAACCGAGCCTTCCAAGCCTTTCCATTGCCGATGTGTCCGAACTTGAGGGCAATGCAAACGGCAGCTTGTCTTTGAAAGTCACGCTTTCGGCGGCTTCAAACAATAACGTGGTTGTCAACTACGCCACCCTTGACAGTACCGCAAAAGCAGGTTCGGACTACATTGGGAAAACGGACGGCGAACTGCTCTTTCTGGCAGGCGAAACTGAAAAAAACATCGTGGTGCAATTGAAAGGCGATGCGGTGTTGGAGCCAGATGAGAAGTTTGTTGTCTTGTTGCTCAACCCCATCAACGCCACCCTTGCCCGCGACCGGGCCACCGCGACCCTCCGCAACGACGACGCAGACAACCCTTTCAACATTCCTGCAACTGGCTATTCAACGCCGGAGACTTACACGGGCAAAACGCTCGTCTGGCGGGACGAATTTAACGGCACTTCTCTCGATCTGAACGCCTGGACTTTTGAAACCGGTGCAGGCGGTTGGGGCAACAACGAGCTTCAATATTATCGCCCGGAAAACACTTTTTTCTCTGCCGGGAATCTCATCATCGAAGCCCGCAAAGAAAATTTCGGTGGTTCGGCCTATACCTCTTCGCGCCTCCAAACGAAGGGTAAAAAAGAATTCAAGTTTGGTCGCATTGACCTTCGCGCGGCCTTGCCCGAAGGCCAAGGTATTTGGCCAGCCCTTTGGATGCTTGGTGGAAATATCAGTAGCGTCAATTGGCCAGCCTGTGGCGAGATAG
>JACMMM010000244.1 GCA_014379065.1 Saprospiraceae bacterium | reverse complement strand
TGTGAAGGCCAAGTTAACGACTTATTACAGAAAATTGGTGGTTGAAGGCGGGCAGAATTGCAAACATTGGGTTAAATTCAGGCTTTCTACGGGATGGTTTTTAGGGGTTTTCCCGCATTCCCAAATTTGATTGACGAATGACGATTACATGATTTTTGATTGTTGATGGATATGTAAAATGTAGGTATTTCAGATGGAGAACCTGGTCAATTTTGCGGCAATTCAACCATAACACTTCAAGAAATCACACTTTACATCAAAAATCAACAATCATGTAATCGTCATTCGTCAATCAAAAAAACTTCCATAATTGGATGGGTTGGGTAGAATTATGGCGAATCTGGCGACATTCCCATCCAACCTTTCATACTTTCGCCGCCCTATGTCGCAACAGCATACAGAAAGAGTTATCGGAACCTTCGAGGGCGAAACGCCTGGGCCTCTCATTATCGTGATTGCAGCTTTGCATGGCAACGAACCCGCCGGGGTTCGGGCGCTGGAGATGGTTTTTGACGCCTTGGAACACGAACGCCGCGACAAGCCCAACTTTCAATTTCGGGGAAAATTGGTGGGCTTAATCGGCAATTTGCAGGCCTTCCTGACACGACAACGCTTCGTGGAACGCGACCTTAATCGGATGTGGACAGCTGATTTGATGGCAGAAATAAAGGGCACTAAACCAGAGGACTTGGCAGCAGAAAACCGGGAAGCCCAGCATCTTTTTGAGTGTATTAATGCTGAAAATCAATCTTCTACGTCAGAGACAACCGTCTTTCTGGATCTCCACACCACTTCTGCCGAGGGCGGCATTTTTACCATTCCTACCGATGAAGGGGAAAGTCTTCTGCTCGCAAAGCACCTTGGCGCCCCCGTTATTGTCGGCTTGCAGGCAAGCATACCCGGCACCCTGTTGGGTTTTGCAACAGAAGGAGGCTTTTCCCTCAACCTTCAACCCTCAACCCTCAACGCTATTTGCGTCGCCTTCGAGGCCGGCCAGCACGAATCGCCACACGCCGCCATACGCTCGGCCATTGCCATTGTGCGCTGCTTGCGCGCCATGGAATCCATTTCCCAAACCGATGTAGTGGATTTTGAAAAAAACCTTACCCTACCCTCTTTGACTTCCATACCGCCAGTAGTACGCTTTCGTTATGCGCATAACATTAAGGAAGCCGATGAATTCAAGATGCGGCCCGGATATGCCAATTTTCAGCCCATCGTGCAAGGTGAGCACCTTGCTGATGATGTGCACGGGCCCGTGCTTTCGCCTGATAAAGGCTTGATTCTCATGCCACTTTACCAGGCCAAGGGTTCCGATGGGTTTTTCATTGTGCAGTAACTTTCCAAATTATTGCTAACCGGTCATCGCCACAAGAAACGAGGCAATCGGGCAACCAAAGCAGTCGGTTCACCGAACGCGTATGGCCGCCAAAGCGCAGGGTATCCAGCACTTTTAGCAGTTCAAAGGTTTGGGCATCCCAGATTTTAATGGTACGGTCGCGGCTGGCAGTGGCAAAAAGCAAACCGTCTGGCGAAAAAACCAAGTGGTTGATCGTGTACCAATGTGCAGGTTGTTCAGACAGCAGGGCGTAGTCGTTTTCCAAATTCCACACGCGCAACATGGCATCGCGCCCGCCACTTACGAGGCATTTCCCGTCAGGAGAATAAGCGATGGTAAAAACAGAATGGGTGTGGGCGTTTTTCAAAACCCGTTTGACCGCGAGCGTTTCAGCATCCAAGAAGTATATGGATTCGTCGCTGGCACCCACGGCGATTTCGCTCCTTTTTTCAGAAAATGCAATGGCCCGCAAGGCTTGATGCGAGAGTTGGAGGCTTTCGAGCGTCCGGGCATTGGCTGCGTCCCAACGTGTCAGATAACCATCGCCGCCTGCACTGAAAAGCCATTGCTTTATTGATTCCAGTGCATACACGCCCTTTTTGTGATGCTGCACATTGCGCGTAAGATCAGGCGATTGGCGGTCAATCCAGTGCAGTCCACCGTTCATATTGCCCGCCACGACGCGGTTTTGGGCTCGAAGTGCGCAAAGAGAAAAACATTGCGTCTCGACGGAAGCCACCAATTTGCCCATTTCGGGGTCGTCCAAATCCCACTCCACCACCCAGCCATCACCACCCGCCGAAAGGAAATGCCGATCCGTGCGCCCTTGTGCGAGGGCGTAAAGTGCGGCGTTGTGGCCGGTGCAGGCGTGGATTTTTTCGACTTTCATCCAGCTACCGGAAAAATCTGCGCCATGGTATAGGCGAAAATGCCAAACGCAACACTCCCGATGAGCAACCCGAGCGCCGTGGCGCGGTCGTCGCTGGTTTTTAGCATAAAAAAGCCAGCCACAACGCCGCCTCCTACGAGTAGGTACCATGGGATAAAATACTGGAGTCCGCAGGCAACGGCGAACACCAAAACGATGCGTAAAAGGATGGGTAAAAATGATTTCATGTGAAATTCAATGAGCGTTAAGCTAATTGCCCTGATGCGGGCGGCCAAAGGTAAAACGCAGGGAGTTTGAAATTTCCGCTTAATGTGTACATTTGCGCCTCATTTTTACAAAAACAACGCATCACCACTCATGGGCAAAGGAGATTTCAAAACAAAGCGCGGCAAAATTCGCCGCGGCACCAACGGCAAAAGCCGCCCCAATCCACGCAAAATGCGGGCTACTCTGAAAAAGACAGCAGCCTAGTGCGCTAAAGACCTTGTCAGTAGAAGGTTTTTTTTGACAGCCTGTCTGCCGTCAGGCAGGCTGTCAAAAAAAACCTTCCTAGGCCCCCACCTGTCTCAAAAAGTGCAAAAACGCCAAACATTTATGAAACACAGCCTCCCACTCCTGCTTTCCTTTTTTGTGCTCGGCACATTGCATTCTCAGTCCATCACTGGCACTTGGAAAACCATTGACGACGAAACCAATGAGGCCAAAAGCCATATCGAACTATTCATGGGCGATGGAAAACTGTACGGGAAAGTGAGCAAACTGCTCAAGTCGTCTCCCGACAGACTGTGCGACAAATGCCCCGGCGAACGCAAAAACAAGCCTATTCTCGGCATGATCGTTCTAGTTGATATGAAAGAAAAAGAAGGATACTGGCAGGCAGGCAGCATCCTGGACCCCGAGAAAGGGAAATGGTACAGCTGCAAAATTTGGCTAAAGAACGGCGATCCCAACACGCTGGTCGTGCGCGGCTACATCGGGCCGTTCTACCGGACGCAATATTGGTACAAGGTGTGAGGAATTTTGGATTTTTTACCCGCCGTAGGCTTGTCGAAGGAGGGGCGATTACGATTGGGGGCAGCAGTTTTGGCAGGCCCTGCCGGGTAATCCTCTAAATTCAGAAAAAATTTTCGGCCTGCCTTGCACACAAAAAATAGTAAGCCTACCTTTGCACCCGCTTTTGGAACCCCGCCTGCAGTTTCAATCAAGTAGGCTTTTTGTAAGGGGTACCTATTCGGTGGAAACTTGGGTCATGGTGTAATGGTAACACAGCAGATTTTGGTTCTGTTATTCAGGGTTCGAGTCCTTGTGACCCAACAAGTATTAAACGCAATCGTTTGTTAATCAAGCGGTTGCGTTTTTTTGTTTGGGGGAGTTGGGATAGTGTTGGTAGCATATCCGTTTTACCGCACCACGGTGACATCTCCCTTAATCAATACTTCGCGTCCATCCACCAGTTCCACTTCAGCCCACCAGACATATACCGCAGGATTTACAGGCACTCCCCTACATACACCATTCCAGCCTGCGGAAGGATCATTCGGCCGAAAATCCATGTTGGCAAAAATGAGCGATCCCCAGCGATCAAAGATTTCCAGTTTTTTAATCCGCGCAATGGATTCGTCCCGCGCAAAAATCAAAAACGTAGCATTGTTGCCATCCGGATCTTCCGGCCAGATGATATTCGGCACATAGATATTTGCCTCCCGGTCCACTTTCACGATAGTACGCGCGCTTGATTGACACCCTTCTGTGGTGATAATCGTAACCGTATACTGCGTTGATGTGAAAGGCTGAGCCACCGGATTCAGCAATTGAAACGTATTGTTGCCCTCGAAAACGAGTCCCGTCATGGGCGTCCAGATCACCGTATCCACCAAACCAATCGGGAAAGACGGGGGCACCGTAGCGTGTATCTCCTGGTTTTGCCCCAACTCCAGCTCAATACTCAGTGGGCTGGTGACCAAAGGCATAAGTGGACTGGGTACTAGGATCGGCGCTGTAATTTCACAACCATTGGCATCCTGAACGACCAGATCGTAATTTCCAGGCTGAAGGGAGTTGAACGCCTGGACTGCAAAAAAGCTTTG
>JACMMM010000243.1 GCA_014379065.1 Saprospiraceae bacterium | reverse complement strand
TTGGTCGTTAAAACCGTCCTCGTTGGGGGTTATGATCGTTGGGATAAAACAGTCTGCCGCATCGCCGACCTGAAAAGTCACGGTTGCAAAGCTGCAGGCGGCGTCGGGGCATTGAGTGTTGCAAATACGATACGTCATCACTTCTGTGCCAGAAAAACCCGACTGGGGGCGATAGATGTAAACACCTGTTACCGGTTCACCCAGAATAGAGCCCGTAACGGGGGGAATTGTAATGGCGACCGTAAATTGGGTGGGCAATAGATCGTTTGGCAGTACGCTAACATGGGCCGTGTCTCCAAAATCAACCGTGACAAAATCGTCGAATGCAGTCGGGAAAATCGCATAAAATATCTCCAGCGTATCGCGCGAGCGTATGCCGCAGGTGTCCTGGTTGATTGTCCAATAAATGACATTTTTCCCGGGCTTGAGTCCGCAAACTTCGGCGCTTGTGGGCGAATTGGCGGTAAACTTCAAATCAGAATCGTCGCTCCACCATACTCCCATTTCAAAAGGGCCCAGCGTAGAAGCTTGCAATTGAGCACAAGGGTTATCGTTGCAAATAAACTGATTTGACCCCGCATTAGGATTAATATTGTAAATGTCTACCTCCACCGGATCACTGTTTACCCCGCAACCGGGGTTACCTATTTCCCAGTAAAATGCATAGTTCTGGCCCCGTTGCAAATTGCCGCTTATGGTCGTGTTCGGGTTAGCGGGCTCGTCAATCACAATACTGAAGGGGGGGTCGGCTTGTTGTGCGCTTTGCGTCCACATACCCAGTGCGGTAGTCCCTTGTATGGCATGGAGTTGAATTCCCGTAGTTTCGCAAGAACTAATGTTGGGACCACCATTTGGAGGCTCGGGGTTTTGCGCGGTGATCTCCACGGTGTCTTGGTCATAATCCATACAGGCCCCATTAGAAAGACTCCATTGCATTTTGTAAATAGTGCCTGCTGAGCCTACAAAAGTAGCATTTGGCGAGTTTGCATTGTCAATGGTCACCGTAGGAGGATCTGGAATTTGTGACCACATACCAGTCACATTGCCCGTGGGGGAAGTGGCGATCAAAACAATAGGGCTATCCACGCAAGCATAGTGATCTAGGCCAGCATATGCATTGATCCCAAAAGGAATGATATCGAATGTGACCGTTCTGATACTTGACAAGGCGGAGTTACAGCCCGGCAATACGGATGTGGTTGCAAATACTTGGAAGGTATGCGCCCCTGGCCCTAGTGCCAGCACATTGGGCATCCCCAAAAAGAGGCTGGTAGCCGTGGAAGATTGCAGGTCTATACCGGATGCAGCATCTTCCCAGGTATATATCATCCCGTTCACCCAGTTGGTGATATTTAAGTACGCTGTCACAGGGCCGTCTATACAAACACGGTCTGGGATCGGTATGTCTATCTCTGGCGTTTGCGGTGTTTCTACTACATCTACATACCTGGAAGCTTCGGGAGAGGTGCAGCCGTCCTTGGTTACGGTAAGTTTGTACAGCCCTTCCATGTTTGTCTCAACGGGCTGGCGAACAGGGTTTTGATGCAGTATATCAATGAAGGCCGCTGGACCCGTCCAATGGTATGTCACGCCAGTGAAGCCGCCGGTATCCCCAAAAAGCGTCAGTACCCCTCCCTCGCAAACGGGCGAGTTACTGCTAATCGTAGGTAAGGGCGGGATTGGGAAGATCGCAATATTTACAGGGGTTGAAACCCCGGAGGAACAAGTGCCATTGGCAGAAGTGGTAAACACGGAATACAGCCCGCTTTGGATAGGCTGGGCATTGGTCAATATTAAAAACGGAACAGAGGTCGTAGTGGTACCGCCGCCGGGCAAGTTCCAAGTGTAAACCGCACCGGGGCTTGGGTTGCTGAAAGAAAGAAACACGGAATCACCCGCACATACCATACTGTCATTCACGGTTAGCGTGGGTGTTATGGGCGGCTCTTGCATATTAATCCCCGTGCTGGCAGGCAAAGATGGGCAGCCAAATGAGTCTTTAACCACAAGGGTGTATTGGCCATTAAGGGTAGTGCAATTATTATCCGGGCCAATAATAGGAGTTGCCATATCAATAGCTGCCATGCCAAATGCAGGCCCTGTCCAACTATAGTTTTGCGGGAGAGGAACCACGTTAGCAGAAAGCGTAATGGCGGTGGTTGAATTGCAGCAGACCGGAGCATTGTTACCAATAAAGGTGATGCTTGGTGGGGTTACATTGTTCACAGTCACGGTAGCCGTATCAGCGCAACCAAAGGAAGTTGCGCCAATAACCTGGTAAAGACCACTTGCACCGTTCGGTATGACCGGATTTTGAAAATTGCAAATGGGGTTGCCAACCGGCGGCGTCCAACACCATGAAGCAATTGGGTCAGGCGGGGGGGAAGTAAACGTCGCCATCAGTTTTAACAAAGAATCCTTGCAGATCGGGGCGTTGGAACTCGCCATTAACGCTGGATAACCCTGTACTTCCACATGGATTGGATCGGAAACATCCGAGGAACAGCCATTGGCGGTGATCAATACAGTCCAATTCCCTTGGTCGCTCTCATCAACATTGAGGATGTTCAATGAGTTCACATTGGTAATGGTATCTGTATCTATAAGCGACGGTGAAGTCCATACCCATTGGCTTCCACTGGCAGCACTAGACACCAATGTCACGGTTTTCCCAACGCATACATTCACATTCCCAGAAATACTTGGCTTGGCTGGCTTGGGTTTTACGACGACCATCACCGTATCAGGGTTTGAAAAACAGCCGTTGCGCTTGGTCACCAAGATGTATTTCCCGGCATCCTGTAACACGGCACTATTTGTCACTAAAGGGTTTTGCTGCGGATTGTTAAAACTATTGGGGCCTGTCCACATATAGGTCAAGCCGCCCGTCGGGGGGGTGAGCGATTGAAGCGGAATAGGTTGGCCCTCGCACACAAGTGTTTGTTCAGGCACTGCGTCTGCTGGCGGTGTATCGTGCATCGTCACCATTACAGCATTTGATAAGCCTGTATTACAGCCATTGGCAAAGACCTTTACATAGAAAATGTAAGTGCCTGGTGGAAGATTGGGCACCGTGAAATTGTTCACCGGCGTGGTACCCAATATGATGGGCATTCCGGGGGCATCCTGCAACCATTGGTAACTTACGTTTTGGCCACTATAGGTGTCCGTAGAAAGCAAGACATTTTGGCCAGGGCAATAAGAAACGCCATTGGGGGCCGTAAGTACCGGCGTTTGAGTCAATATTGCCAATGCCACCTGAACGCAAGACGAAGAGGTACAGCCAGTAGCTCCTGTAATCGTCACACAGTATGTGCCGTTGTTGATGGCCATGGCGTTGTTGGTCACCACGGGATTGACAACCGTATCGGGAGCCGTAAAGCCCGCTGGCCCACTCCAAACAAAAGTAAACGTATTGGGCGCAGCCACCGGCGTGGTCTGTAATAATTGCAAGATGCCCCCTTCACAAACTGGGGTGTAAGCCAACAAAGAGCCCTGGTTTTCCACCCGAACTATGGTGATACAAGAAGCCGAATTGCCGGAGGAGTCCGTAACCGTGAGCGTCACATTAGAATAGCTGCCCGCTTGATTGCAGTTAAACGTGTCAGGTAAAACCGCAAAAGTGAGATTGGCTGAAAGGGTGCAATTGTCAGAGCTTAAGTTGTTTATCTGCGCCGGGAGCAGGATGTAGTTAGCCTGCGATCCTCCCGCAGGGTTGGCAAAAATGGTCAAGGTTGGTTGGCATTGGGCATTTGGCCTCACCGTATCGCGCACGGTGACCGCAAAGGAGGCGCTGCCTGTCAGGCCGGCATTATCAGTGGTCATGTACATGACCGTGTAATTGCCGGGTGGGAGCGTTACCGTGGTTGTATTGCCCGTGAGCGTGCCACTTGTTACGGTTTGGTTCACTGCGTTTTTTACGGTGTAATTGACGACAGCATAACTGTATTCCAATGTCACCTGAATCTGGCTTTCCCCGTCGGTTCCATTGGGTAGCAACGGAGCGCAATTGCTCACAAAATCTGTGGAATCCAGGTTTGTTATGAGTTTGAAGAAAGTGTTGCCGCCGCCCAATGCCCAATTATTAATATCGCCAGCCGGAACTTGAAAAGAGGTTTCAAAGAAGGTTGCGCATTCTCCGACCATCATTCCCTGGGCGGTAGGACCCAGATCGTTACTGAACTCGTCGAAGACCTCAAAAATCTCCCCGAGTTGCGCGTTGTCACCCTTGAATCTAACTTTTAAAACCCCTGTTCCGACTGCATTCGGGATAAAGCCCGCAAGCGTAGGAGAAATGTCCCATGCCACCAGACCCAAGTCGGGGTTGTTCACAAAATGGAGCGGCATGACTGCCGAAGCGAGGGTCAGATTGGCGGACATCAGGCAATTCTCCGTGATGGCCGGGAAAGGCAGCGTCACTGTACTTTCGCAATTGCTTTGGTTGGTAAAAGCCGTGATGTTGGCAGGTGCGGCCACACTCGGAGGCTGCGTGTCATTCACCGTGATTTGAACTGAAGAAGTGGAGGAGTTTCCGGCACAGTCGGTAGCCGTATAAACCACGGTGTGTGTTCCAGTCGTCAAAAAAGTTTGCCCGACAGGCGGGTAGTTTTGCGAAGGCCCACCATCCAGGCTATAATTTAGGTCGATTGGGACATCAGAGTTGGAATAAAAATATTCCAAACGAGCGGTCATCTTGCTGACAAGCGGGGCACAAACAAGATTGCAAGCAAATGCACCTGTACCCTTTGGCACAGCTCTGAAGTTTGCGACACCGTCAGACAACCAATTATTTACCTGAGCAGGCGTGACGAAAAAACTGGTCGTCTTGTTACCGCATTGAGAATTCGTACCTGCATTGCCTAGCCATACGTTGTTTTCGTCATAAATATTGAAATACTCAGAGGTATCCTCTGCGTCGGCATTTTCCAAAATAATTTTCAAAACAACACCACCAGCAACGGGCTGGAACGGCGGCAGATTGGGCGAGGTCAATTGGAAGGTCATGGTCGCCACGGGTGTAGTAGAGTTGGGCCCAGGCCCTGACTTTACCATGGGTTTCATATCCATGATCATCACATTGGTCGCCTGTTCACTGCATATATCCGTCGCTGAGAGTGGCCCAGGGATCGTCACGTCTGCGCCACAATCACCCAAGTCGTTGGAGAACATCATCGCGGAGGGCGGCACGATGGTGGGCGGCGTGGTATCTTCTATTTGAATGAGTTGGGTATAACTTCGGGTGTTGCCGCAATTGTCGGTAGCTGTCCAGACACGCTTCACGGTGTAGTTGGTCCAGTGATCGCAAGCAGTCGTGTCGGGGTTTCTGATTTCGGACTGAACGAGGTTCACCGTTACCGCATTGTCGCAATTGTCGGCTGCGTTGAACGTGTTGTTGTTCGGTGCAGCGGGGATAGCGTCGCATTCCACGGTAATATTGGCAGGTATATTTACCAGCGTTGGCGGCACGGTATCAATGACGTGTACGATTTGGTTGAAAGTTGTGCTGTTGCCACACGCATCGCTGGCCGACCAATGCACTGTGATGGTATATTGGCCCGTGCAAAGGCCGGGCATGATCGTTTGGCCCGTTTTCGTCGGTGTGGCGGTAAGTCCGCTGCAAGCGTCGGTCGCAATGGGCACGGGTGCAGGGAAAGGTGCGAGCGCACTGCATAAGGCCGTAGTGTCCAAAATACCGCCTGGTACAGGGCCAAGATTGTCTATTACAGAGATGGTTTGGGTCGCTGTGCGCGTGTTGCCGCATTCGTCGGAAGCGGTAAAAGTGCGGACAATATTGTAGGTATAATGGCCGCAGGAAGCGGGGTCCGGGTTTTGAAATGAGTTGGTTGCCGTAGAAATGCTCACCACAGGGCTGCAAATGTCAGTCGCCATGATGTTCAGGCCCATGACCGGGACGGGCGGCAATACAAACGTGTCGCAGCGGAAGGTTTTGTTCGCGGGAACGAGCGTGAAAACAGGGCGCGTGGTATCGCTCACAAAGATGTTTTGCGTAGCGGAAGCCGTTCTGCCGCAGTCGTCAGTAGCCGTCCAAGTGGTGAGCACCGTGTAAGAACCGTCACACAGGCTGTCTTTAAAAACCCTTGAAAATGTGACGTTTACGTTCGCATCACAATTATCGCTGACGGTGGCAGCGGGGATCGTTGGTAGGGGATTTGGGCAATAAACCGTGATGCTTGGCTGTAAGCCCGTGAAAGTGGGGGCTTGCGTATCAATAATGCTCCATCGCAAAGTGACCGTGTTGCTGTTACCACAATCGTCGGTAGCGCGAAAGGTCACATCGGTAAACCAAGTGCAGTTGTTTGCCAGCACGGTGGGGTATGGGCCGGCATTGAAATTGCCCGCTCCCGATTGCCCATTGGAAGTTGTGAAAGTAAAATTCGTCCACGTAAAATTGGAGCAATCGTCTACTACTGTGGCATTTCCGTGGGCATTTATCCAGCTTTGCAGCGCGGTTTGATCATTGCCTCCGCCACATTGTTCCTCCATGTTGAACCCCGTGATCACAGGCCGCAAGGTGTCTCTCGCGCCAAAGTCAACATTACCCATAAGCGTCTCATTGCCACAGGCGTCCTTCACAGACAAATCAACCGAAACCAAGCCATGTACCTTGCTAAACATTTGATTTCCAACGGTTTGTGTACTGCAACCTCCGGCAAATGATGCCAAAAATGCCGCTACCACCTGTGCCGAGTCCTTTGTTACGCCACCTATTTTCATGATATAGGTAAGCGGAAAAGAGCAGGAATCGAAGGCCTGTGAATAGGCTTTAGTACTGATCCATTCCCGGAGTTTTGTCAGCTCGTTGTCGCTTTGTGAGCAGTAGGCCACGGTGTCCTTGGGCGGCTTTACGATCACCGGGCCTTCCAAATCGGAAGTAGAGAACGTGACTGACACGATTTGTTGGATCATGCAATTGTCAATGGCCCAAAACTTTACCGTGAGTGGCACTTTACAGCCGGGCGGAAAGGAGACGGGAGCGTTGTTTATCAGGGAATTGACCCCCGAGGCATCGGTGGCCGCGAAGGTGGCGATCTGCAAAGCGCGCCAAGCCGGGTAGGCCGTCGCCAATTGTTTGCAAGATGCCGAGCCGCTAAGCGGGTAGCCTGTAATCTGCGGCGGGAGGGTGTCTTTGTAAATGATGATCGTTTGGGTAAAAACAGCTGTGTTGCTGTTCAGATCGGTGGCCTTCCAAGTTCGTGTGAAGGTGCCGCTCTGGCAGAGCGGGGGTGGAGTTGTTTGGTAAAAAGTATCTTTCAGGACGCCCGTACAGTTGTCCAACATAGGAAGGGCGGTCTGTGGAGGCACTTGCGCACTGGAGCTAAATTCGAGGGTGTCCAAAACGCCCGTTAGATTGAAAGTAGGTGGCGTGTTGTCCACAAAATTGATGAAATACTCGTAGGTGTACGAGTGCCCCATGTTGTCTTTTACAAACCAATAAACATGCGCTAGGTCGCCAGCAATGAACGTGTAATTGTACGGAAATCCTGAAGCCGCAGCGTCAAACATGGACATAGTTATGGGAAAACCCATGGTGGAAGTCACCACCGGGTCGGGCACATTGCCCTGCAACATGGAATTGCATGTGGCGTCAACAGAGAGCGTGGTAGGCCCATTGTAACTGAAATTGAAAAAATCAGGTTGGGCTTTCAGCCAACTAGTGGGAAGCAAAAAGAGGCAAAGACCCACACAGAATGGCGTTGCCCGTAAAAATTTGTGTAACCGGTTTGTCATACGGACGGGTTGGGTTTCAAAGGCGCAAGCAGCGCTTTGTGTTTGTTCAAATGATTATTATGAAGCGGTAAAGTAATGAAGTGATAAAATGATGAAGCGATAAAGTGATGCATCCAATATCTGGCCAAAGTGAATCCAAATCACTTCATCACTTTATCGCTTCATTGTTTCATCACTTTCTAAAAACTTCTTGTCTGGCACATTTTTGTCCAAAAACGCATTGATGTCCTCCGTCTTTATGTCACGGACAATCTCGCCAAATTCATTGACATGGAGGCTGACTTTTTTCAGGTCTTTTGCTTCGGTGGAAGTTTTGGGGGTGGGTTTTGGAGCAGGCTTGGTGTTTTTTGATTTGCTCATATTTGTTGTAATCCAAAAGGCCATTCCGGCCACTTTTCTTGCATTAAAATTTGAACACTCTGAATATTCTGATTGATGATTGACGAATACATGATTGTTGATTTTTGATGTGGATGGCTGAATTCAGAATTATTGATGTCTAGCTGCTAAGTGAGGAAACATCAAAAATCAACAATCATATATTCGTCAATCGTCAATCAATTAACTTTTAACGCTTTGATTATCCATCATCCGCTTCAACCGCGCCACGGTCTCCTCCCGTCCCAACACCTCAGCGGTCTCAAACACGGCAGGTCCTTTCATCGTACCCACGAGGGCAATGCGCAACAAAGGCAAAATATCGCCGGGCTTCATGCCCTTTTCTTGGATGAACGCTTTCACCGCTTCTTCCAGATCTGGTGCCTTAAACAGATCAAAAGTAGCGAATTTTTCTGTCAATTCGGCAAAAACTGCCGCTATGTCGCCATTCCAACGTTTTTGCAAGGTCTCCTCGTCGTATACACGCACTGGCTCAAAGAGGTAATATCCCGTTTCGACAAAATCTGTCAAAAACGTCACACGTTCCTTCATCAATGAAATTGCCCTTGACAAAAAAGCATCAGAAACCTGATATCCCTTGGCCTCGACGAGTGGTCGGACGAGGGTTGCCAATGCTGCATCGTCCATAGCATGGATGTACTTTTGGTTAAAGGATTTTGCTTTTTCGTAGTCAAATCGTGCCCCGCCCTTCCCGATATGTTCAATAGAAAAAAGTTGAATCAACTCCTCCATCGAGAATATGTCCTCATCGCCGCCCGGGTGCCATCCAAGCAATGCAAGGAAATTGACCACCGCCCCTGGCAAAAAGCCCACTTCGCGGAATCCGTCAAAACTTTCTTCAGCAGTTTCGCCTTTCCAAGCAAGCGGAAACACCGGGATGCCAAATTTGGCCCCGTCGCGTTTGCTCAATTTGCCGTTCCCGAAAGGTTTCATAATCAAGGGCAGGTGCGAAAATTTTGGCATCGTTGCCTCCCAACCAAAGCCCTCATAGAGCAAAACGTGGTGTGCCGTGCTGGGCAGCCATTCTTCCCCGCGTATCACGTGCGTAATGCGCATCAGGTGGTCGTCCACGATGTTGGCTAGGTGGTAAGTTGGCATCCCGTCGGCTTTCAAGAGCACCTTGTCATCCAATTCGCTGCTCTCAAAAACCACATCGCCACGGATCAGGTCCTGGATGTGGATACTTCGTCCGGGCATCACCTTCAGGCGAATTACAAAGGACTCGCCTGTGGCAATTCGGCGTTTTGACACTTCTTCCCCAATTGTCAAACTGTTGATCAAAGCGCTACGTGTCAGATGGTTGTAGGTGAAATGCTCTTCGGCCTGGCGGCGATTTTCCAACTCTAAAGGCGTATCAAAAGCATAATAGGCATGGCCGCGCTGTACAAGTTCATGCGCATACTTCTGGTAAATTTCTTTGCGGTCGCTCTGACGGTAAGGGCCCTCGTCGCCTCCGAAGCCCACGCCTTCGTCGGGAATCACGCCCACCCAACGCAAGGATTCGATGATGTAATCTTCTGCACCGGGCACATAACGGCCCTGATCCGTATCCTCGATACGGAGGATAAAAGTGCCACCCTGTTGCCGAGCTAACAGGTAATTGTACAACGCCGTGCGCACACCGCCGATGTGCAGCGCGCCAGTGGGAGAAGGAGCAAATCTTACGCGGACCACAGAAAGTTTGATTTAAAGTTTAAGATTCAGTGGTCTTGCGGGGCTTGGTTTGAAAAAAATGCGCGGCGACCGAATAATGTCGAGCCGTCGCGCTTCGTGAACAAGCCGCAAAAATAACAGTTTTCTGGGAGGAAGACCGACGACTTGTCAACTTGTCGGATTCTGGCGCAATTGGGATACCCAACCTTTTGCTTGCGAACACCTGTCTTGCGAAAACTTGGGTTTCGCAAACTCACGGTATGTGCACAGCAAACAGCACACCGATTCGATTGCTAAAACGGATTCTTACTGATGTACCTTTCAAAAACGCCCCGCCTCCTCCAAAACCTCTTGCCCAGCTATATGTGGCATGTCCCCACATCGGAAAAAATGATTTTCCTTACCTTCGACGATGGGCCAATTCCCGAGGCCACGCCTTGGGTTTTGGATACGCTCCGTGCTTATGGGGCAAAAGCCACGTTTTTTTGTGTCGGGGACAATGTTCGAAAACACCCCGACATTTTCCAACAAATTTTAGCTGAAGGCCATGCCGTCGGAAACCATACTTTCAACCACTTAAAAGGTTGGAAAACAGACACTTCTGACTATCTGGAAAACGTGGAGCGCTGTGCTGAAATGGTGCCAAGCCCATTGTTTCGCCCGCCTTATGGCGCCTTGAAACCTTCGCAAACGCGCTTGCTGAAATCCCATTACCGCATCGTGATGTGGGACGTGCTCAGCGGAGATTTTGACCCGAAAATTTCTCCCGAACAATGCCTGCAAAATGTGTTGGACAATATTCAGCCAGGCTCTATTGTCCTTTTTCACGATAGCTTGAAAGCTGAAACAAGGATGCGTTTTGCACTGCCTAAGGTTTTAGAAAAACTGAAAAGTGAGGGCTGGCGGTTTGAAAAAGTAGCTGCCACTGATTAAGCGCGAATTTGTCCATGCTATTTATGAAGCAATGACTCCAAGGTTGCTGCGATCTTTTCCTCACGGCTCCACAAAATAAAGTGGTCTCCATCAGGAAGGATTTCAACTTTCAGATCCGGGCAATTCACCAACATCTTTTTGGCAAAATCCACATTGGCCACTGGCACGAGGCAGTCGTTCACTGCGTGAATAATACGCACTGGACAAGTTATGCATGGCCATAGCGGAAGCATTTTCTCCAATTCTTTTTTCAAGGGAATTATTTCAGCATTACTTGTCCACAAAGCCTTGGGTGTGAGCCATTTGACGGGTGGAACATCCACGACTGATTGCCACCAAGGGTGTTCTTCTTGTACAGGATCAATGGAACCAGCGACGATGACCAGTCCTGCTGTTTGCTCAGGATAATCCATTGCAAAACGCGCAATGACGGGGCCTCCCAAGGAATGGCCAACCAGTAAGACTTTTTCATGCGGAGCAAGTTGGTTTGCAATGGCTTGAACAGCAGCAGCTTGAGCATCAAGCGATGGCTCAGGTTTTACAAAGCCTTCGGTGTGGCCAAAGCCTGGGCGGTCAACCGCCACCAACCGAGCCTTTCGAGTAAGCATTGTGTCGCCGAGATAGTCAAGGTAGGCATCCGACGAGCCGGGAGAGCCATGTACCAACACTGCCAATGGAAGTGTATCGGACGCAGAAATGGCCACAGCATGAATGCGGCGGCCATTTTTATCTACAATATCCAGAAATTTAGGGGCAATGGATTGGCCCTTTTGCTGCAACTTTTTTGCCCATTCGGCATCTGACGTTCGCATGGAAAAACAGCCGGATTGGACGGCTATGATCCAGACGAGCAGGATGGCAAGCAAGACATAAGCCATGCGGCGGAAGAATTTGCGGGCGCGAGATTTACGTTTCATCCCTCAAAGAAATAAGCTTGAGT
>JACMMM010000242.1 GCA_014379065.1 Saprospiraceae bacterium | reverse complement strand
GCTCGAAGGCGATTTGTTGGCGCAAGTACCTGCCAAAGAAGCACTATTCAAAAACCTACTTGTTCATCCCGCCATCCGCGAACTGCGCAGTGCGGGGCTTTGGTTTGCCGTTGATTTGGGTGATGCGGCAAAAGTGCAGGCAGTGATTCAACATTGTATCCAGCATGGGGTTATCACGGATTGGTTTTTGTTCAATGACCGCAGCTTGCGCATTGCACCGCCGCTTACCATTTCGGAGGAGGAGATTCGATTTGCTTGCAGCGTGATTTTGGATGGCTTAGATTCTTAAAACCTTACATTTGCAGATATTTTTATTCATGTCAAAAGAGAAGAAAAAAACGAAGATTGAGATTTTGAACCGCAAGGCGATTTATGAATTCCACTTTGTGCAGGAGTTCAACGCGGGTATTATGCTCACAGGCACAGAGGTTAAAAGCATTCGGGATGGCAACGCAAACCTGTCGGATGCATACTGTATTTTTGACCAAGGCGAACTCTGGGTGCGCAACCTCTATGTGGCTGAATATAAATACGGTACAGATGCCAATCACCTTCCCCGCCGCAACCGAAAACTCCTGCTCCGTCGCCCGGAAATGCGAAAATTGGAGCGCGGTATCAAAGAAAAAGGCTCTACCATCGTGCCGTTCAAAATCTTTTTCAGCGAGCGCGGTTTTGCCAAATTGACCATTTGCCTTGCCAAGGGCAAAAAATCTTTTGACAAACGCGAAACCATAAAAGACCGTGAAAACAAGCGTGAACTCGACCGCGTCAATAAAGACTATAAAGTGCGTTGAATGAGTGATAAGTGATAAGCGGTAAGTGATAAAACACTCATCGTTCATTACTTCACTCGCCCTTAATCACTTACCGCTTATCACTTATCACTCCTAAACTATGGCAACAAAAAAAGTTAACAAGGCCACTTTCAAATTTGGTGGCGAAACCATCAACCTTAGCAAAAGCAAAACTCAGGTAGCAGTGCGCTACACCCCTGGTATGAAGCGTGCGAAAAAGCGGAAAAATGCAGCCGACCAAGAGCATATCCGCGATTTTGAAGTCGTAAAATCTACGCGTGGCATTGACCAAAAACTTGACGCATTACGGGCAAAGCCCGAAGTGTCGGTCGGTACACATATCTGGATCGTGGATGGCGAAGATGATTCCCCTTTTATCCCTACAGGCTATTTGTATATTGAGTTCAAACCGGGCACAATACAAGAAAAACAACAAGCCGTTCTAGATGAACTGCACCTCAATATCCGGCAAATCGTTAGCCCAGAGGCCTATCGTGTGAGCACAACGCCTGACTCGCCCAATCCGGTGAAGTGCGCCATGCTCCTCCAAAAAAATCGCATTGTAAAAATTGCGGAGCCAGAATTCATGGCAAAACCCGTGACAGGTGATTTTTCACCACCTACGGGCAGGTTTATCGGCAGCCAATGGCATCACGAGAATTCTGGGGGACAGATACCGATCATTGATATTCCCAATGCGGTTTTCGGTACGCAACATTTTAAAAAAGGCGCGGACGCTAAAGTGCGGGCGGCTTGGGAAGAATTGCAGGGGCTTGGTTCAAGAAACATCAAGATTGCAGTCATTGATACGGGATTCGACACAGACCATCCCGCGTTGCGTGGCGATGGCACCAAAGTCCGAAACACTTTTAATGCCCCCAACCGCTCGGCCGATGTTTCTCCTTGGTTTCAGGCTTCAGACGGCTCTTGGGGTGTTTTCAGCCATGGAACATCTTGCGCGGCTGTGGCCGCCGGGGCTTGGGATGCACAAGGCGTGCTCGGTGCAGCGCCCAATGCCCGCATCATCCCGATAAAACTCGACATCCTCTCGGATGATGCCATACAAAAGGCATTTGAGCACGCACTCCTGAATGGCGCAGACATTATTTCCTGTAGCCTTGGTTTCCCAAAGCCCGTCCCGCTTTCTACTTTTATTTCAAACTACATTAGCAAAGTGGTGCGCGAAGGCCGAAATGGTAAAGGATTACCCATTTTCATTGCTGCGGGCAATGCAAACCCCGCTTCCAACAACCTGCCGCGCCAAGTCAGCGACTTCGCAGCACACCCGGATGTGATGTGCATCACGGCTTCTAATAGCCTCGACGAATCTTCCAGCTATACTTTTTTTGGCGCTAATGCCTTCTTATGCGCACCAACCAATGGCAACGATGGCGTAGGCGTGACCACGGCTACCGTGAGTGCCAATGGGGATTCGCTGATACACGCCTATACCAGTCGTTTCGGCGGAACGTCAAGCGCTACTCCGCTTGCGGCAGGCGTTTGCGCGCTGATGCTTTCGGCGAATCCTGATCTTACACTGAGTCAGATCAAGGATATTCTTCGTCGCTCGACAGACAAAATCGGGAGCGGCTATGATGCCAATGGCCGTTCGCCCAAACTGGGTTATGGCCGCCTCAACGCCCTTCGTGCAGTGCAAATGGCTGCAGGAAATAGTGGCACTGGTACAGGGAGCGCTGGCAATGCTGGCAGTGGTAATTCTGGCACGGGCGGCAGTTCTGGCACTGGCACTGGCGGCGGTCAGGCCGCTACGCAGCGCGGCAAAGTGACCTCCAAATTCTTGAACGTTCGCACGGGCCCTGGCACTTCCAATCCAAAAGTGGCAGAACTGCACCAAGGCGACATGGTAAACTTGTTTGAGAAAGTCGGCGGCTTCTGGCGGATCGGCAATGGGCAGTTTGTCAGTGCGGATTTTATCCAAGTTATTGCTTCCAATGGAGCACCTGCTCCTGTTACACGAAAAGGAAAAGTTACTTCAACCTTTCTCAATGTTCGTACGGGTCCGGCTACTTCCAATGCTAAAGTAGGCGAGTTGAAAAAAGGTGCTGCCGTGAGTATATTTGAAACCAGCAGCAATGGCTGGCATCGAATTGGGGATAAGAGATGGGTGATTGGGACGAATATTCAGGAGGTTTAAATTTTTTAAACAGGAAAATGTAAAACAGGAGAACAGGAAAATTTAAAATCAAGAGGGGATGACTTGTGCTTGGTTTTACATTTTGTGGATCTCTTGTTTTACATTTTCACAGCATAGATACGCTACCCTATGATAAAAGAAATTCTAATTGCAAGCTTCCGCAG
Organism: Saprospiraceae bacterium; assembly: GCA_014379065.1. Taxonomy (GTDB): domain Bacteria; phylum Bacteroidota; class Bacteroidia; order Chitinophagales; family Saprospiraceae; genus M3007. The sequence goes on along the minus strand of JACMMM010000242.1, from coordinate 12,563 downwards.
TATTGATGAGGCCATATTAGAGCCAGGCCGCATAACTGTACTTACGGGTGCGAACAACAGTGGCAAGAGCAGCATACTCTATGCACTACAGGTGTTTAAAAATTTGGTGACTAATCCCAGTCGTTCGGTGGATGAATTGCTAAATTTAGGGTTTTTAAATCTAGGTGGGTTAAAGGAATGTTCTTTTATGAGAAAGGGAGGTGGGTTTACATTAAGAATTGAATTGGAACACAAATCTTCAATTAAAAAGTCGTCAATTGTAAAATATGAAATTGGTATAGATGACCAAGGAAGCTACCTTAACATTGGATCAACAGGCTTTTACGAGTTTAAGGGCCATATTGATATAGCTTTTCCATACCCATTGAATAAAGTTCGAAAAATCACCTTGAAATCTCATCAGGGAGCAACATTTTCTTGGAACGGGGTGAATATAGTAGAAATGAATAAAGCAGCAGAAGAACTTTACTTTTTAAAAGATGCAGTAGAATTACCCATCTACACCATTACTCATTTAGAGGTCGTGCCTACACAACGCGGTTTCACCAAACCAATCTTCAATACTGTCCCGCTTAACGACCAAATCTACACCGAAGATGAAGTAGCTACCCTACTCGCTATTGATAAAGACGTTCAAGCCAAAGTCGCTTATTACTTTGAAAAAATAACAGGCAAACGTTTCAGTATTTCCATCCAACCTGGTATGGGCTTTTTCTATATGCAGGTACGCGAAGCCGATGGCTCTTTTTCTACCGAACTCGTCAATCAGGGCATGGGCATGAATCAGATCGTGTTCTTGCTCACCAAAATACTCTATGGAAAAAACCGACTCATTTGTATTGACGAACCTGAAATCCACCTCCATCCTTCGCTCATAGAGCAGTTTGTTCGTGTGCTAGTCGAGATTGCTAAAAAAGAGGACAAGCAGTTTATCTTCTCTACGCATAGTGAGCACTGGCTTTTATCCTTGCTGGCTGAAGTGAACGATGGTAATCTAGCCGCAGACGACCTTAAAGTCTATTACCTTCAAAAAAACGATCAAGAAACCAGTGTCGAACAACAAAAAGTGATGCCCAACGGACAACTAGAAGGCGGCTTGAAAAATTTTATGGAATCCCAAATGCGCCTTGCCGAACGTTTTTTTGACACTACAACCGCCTGAAAACCAGTATGGAGTTCGTCATCAACGAGTGGTTTTTGGAGTGGCACAAACCAGATGCTATATCTGAGGAACAGCGCAAAGCACGTGTATTCACGAGTTGGCTTCTAAAAAGAGAGTATCGTATCGTTGTATTGCGAAATTGCGATTTCACACAAAAATTGAATGACATTCGGCGCAAATTCGGTTACCATCCCATGGGTGGCATACAATTGAAGATATTTTTCAGCCAAATATTTATGAACGTTGAAAGATGTCGGATTGTCGATATTCCACCTGAATTGCCACCAGAAATTGAGGCAATCTTGAAACGACCACCAGAAAACCCCTTGAAAAATATTGAAAGCGACCGCTATCTTTTTGAGTCCGCAGAAACCACCGAAGAAAAGATTATCGTGACCACAGACACGAAGTTGATGGCTCATTTTGAAGGCAATGGGCGTTATCAACTCTGGGGAGTTGAAGAATTTATTATTAGGTTTAAAATTGAATAGACCTGTATTTCACCAAGTACTTGCTCAATACCTCTGCTATGAAGAAAGAGTTTTCTCTCCGCCAAGCAACACTCGTTTGCATACTAATGCTCCCATTTTTTTGTTCAGCGCAAGGCATATTGGAGATGATGGGCGATATTCTACCTGGAACAGAATCTTCTACGCCAGAAAGTTTGACCGCTTTCAAAAACAAGGTTTATTTCTTTGGCAGAACGGATGCGTCTAATTTTGGCCGCTCGCTTTGCGTAAGCGATGGTACGCCCGATGGCACAAAAGTGATTCTACCCCTGCCCGTGGATTCTCTTGGATTTCCAGAACATTCACCGCTTGTTATTGGAGACAAGCTTTATTTTTTTACTAAAACCTTTCAAAAGTCCATTCTATGGGTGAGCGATGGAACAACGGGGGGCACAATTCCTATCCTTACCCAATATGCGGCACCCAATTTTGTCACTGTTTTTAAAGGAAACCTTTGGTTTTCTACAAACAAGCAAATCCAATATTTCGATGTGAACCAAAATGCGGTGGTTGATTTTTATATGGCAGAGTCTAGCGTTGAAAACTTAACTTCAGCAGGTGATTACCTTTATTGGTTTTCTCAACATGCTCTTACTCCATACGCTTCCGAAAACAAGTTATACCGTTCTACCGGCCAGCCCGGCAGTGTTCAATTTCTGCAAGATGTTGGGCAAAATGGTTTTAGCACATCAGGCTCTACCAACATTCTAAAAAACGCCCGGTATGAAAACGGGCATTTGCGATGGCATACCCTGGCAATCAGTCACTATAATGGTGGCACTTACTATGGTGGTGTAAAGGCTGGTATGGACGATGCCATTTTATATACGGTCACAGGGTTTATGAGCATTCTTGCATCGGCAATAACCGATAGTACTTACTTTCTTTATACCATAGATAATTATGGATCTTCGTCGCCTCCTTACGCAAGCAACTGGCAATTGTTAGCAGCTTCACCGGGCGCTTCTTTTCAAAAAGTAATGGCTGACACCGCCCAAATATGGGGGGAAAGTGTCCAGGCAACATCGGATCTTTTGGTTGCAACATCCAAACAGATTTTTTTCAGAATGTGGATGCCAGATACACAGGCGGAACTGGGCATCAGCGATGGCTCTATTACAGGCACAAGATTGGTAAAAGACATTAACCCTGGCCCCTATCAAAGTTCTATCCGCAATTTTACTGTATGCGGAGACAATATACTTTTTGCTGCCTTTGATGGTACTGAATACGGAATTTGGTATTCTGACGGAACAGAAAGTGGTACTCAAAAAATAGCGCCCATGCCCAATGGTTACCAAAGCACGGCTAACCAATCTTTTTTGCTTGTAGGAGATGCCCTCTTTATTTCGATCTACACGGTTTCAAGGGGCACAGAATTGTGGAAATTGTCACAGCTTCCATGTTCTATGTTTTCCCAATCTACAGAGCTCGAAGAAGATTTAAACTTCAGGCTTTCTCCTAATCCTTGCTTACCGGGAAATACACATTTGTTATTGAATGAAAGCATTAAGCCTCCTTTCCAACTCCGGCTTTCTGCAATGACTGGAAATATCCTTTGGCAAAAACAGATCAATGTTTCAACAACAGATATAGAAATCCCAACAAACTTTTTGGCCGCTGGGATATACTTCGTCACTTTAGAAAAAGAAGGAGGGAGCATGACAAAGAAGTTGATGTTGATGAGATAATGCAATAAAAAAGGCCCTCAATCTCAAGTTTGAAGGCCTTTTTTAATTCAGACAAGAAAATTTATAACCCCGTCTCTACCAAATACCGCTCTGCATCCAAAGCCGCCATACATCCCGTACCCGCCGCAGTCACGGCTTGGCGATAGATTTTATCCTGCGCATCGCCAGAAGCAAAAACGCCAGGAATATTGGTGAACGAACGACCCGGCACCGCCTTGATATAGCCGCTCTCGTCGAGCTCGAGCCAGTCTTTGAATATATCCGTGTTGGGATTGTGTCCGATGGCCACGAAAAACCCGGTTACGTCCAAGGTGCTGATTTCTCCCGTTTTGTTGTTGCGGACTCGAACGCCTTCTACTCCATCCGTGCCCAGCACTTCTTCCGGTGAGGTGTTCCAGTGTACAATGAGGTTGGGCGTGTTCAGTACCCTTTCCTGCATGATTTTTGAAGCACGCATTTCGTCGCGACGAACGAGCAAGTGTACTTCCGAGCAGATTTTTGCCAAATAAGTGCTTTCCTCTGCGGCCGTGTCACCTCCGCCAACAATAGCGACTTTTTGCTTGCGAAAGAAATATCCGTCACACACAGCGCAAGCCGAAACGCCTTTTTTTTCTAATTCATGTTCACCCGGAATACCCAGCCACTTGGCACTCGCACCCGTGGCGATGATGATGGTCGGCGATTGGATTTCGTTTCCCGGTTCACTCCAAACCTTGTGGATTGGTCCGGTAAAATCTACTTTTACAATCTTTTCGTTTCGGATCACGGTCTCGAAACGTTCAGCTTGTTTGCGGAAATCTTCCATCATTTCAGGACCGTTTCGGCCATCGGGATAGCCGGGATAATTTTCCACGTCGTTGGTGATCATAAGTTGTCCGCCCGGCTCAGGGCCAGTGTAGAGCATGGGGCTGAGGCCGGCGCGAGCGGCATAAATGGCTGCTGTATAACCCGCTGGGCCAGAGCCGATGATGAGGCATTTTACTTTTTCCATAATTGGCTGCAAATGTAGGAAGCCCGAACAGGAAAAAAGCAAAAGGGTTTGAGGTAGATGCAGGCTCGGCACTCAAATGTCGTTACGAGGACTTTTGGGTATCAGCAAGCACAAGCCCCTTTCTTTTTTGAAACCATTTCCAACCAAAATATGCTGCTATGGCAAGCAAAATCACGCCCCATAAATGGACTAGTCCGAGGAACAGTACGATCAAAATCTCGCCGCCAGTGCGCAGGGCTTCACCCAGTCGAGCAGCGAGGGGTTGTTGCGGCAAAGGCACATCCGTATTGGCCACCATCGTCTGCCGAATTTGCGGGAGTTGGTAAATATCCACCGTTACGGTGCTGAACCGGATAGCGTCTTCGAGTTTCAGGGTTTCGATACGAGCTTGGTCGGTAGCGGATCGACTGGCACGGGCACGATCGGCTTTTGGACTGTTTTTGTTCTCCTGAGAATCCTTTAAATCACTGCGATAGATGCCTTCGCGCAAGCGGGTGAGTTCCTGTTCGAGCATTTGCAGACCTACATCTGATGCATTTACATGACGCAGGTCGAGAAAATCGGAGAGCCTCCCGATGGAGCGAAGCGTAGTGTCCAGTAAACGGTACGGCACACGAATAACCAATTGGGTGTGCATACTAAACCGGGTGGTTTCGAGCGCAGAATCGCGACTGATGGGTGTGGTTTGTTGGAGTTCAATCTGGCTATTCAAATTGCTGTTGATTACAAAACCTCCATTTCGCAGCACAATATCTTCGATGCGCAGGGTTGCTTCGGCGGTATTTTTCACGCGAAAACGCATCTGGGCGGTTCGAATAAATTTCTTGAGCGAATCTATTGCGCTGGGAACCGCCGCTGCCGAGGAAAAAATATCGCCGTTGGCTGCGGCATCTTGGAATTGCTCATTTGGAGCAGAAGTTGCAGTTACTCGGTCCAAATTCGGGCGCCCTCCTACTCCCTGTGGTGGCGGCGCGGGCATTTGTTCGGTAGAAGGGGCTTCGCTTTTTTGTTGGCAAGCAGAGAAGAAAAAAAGTGCGCAAAATCCGAGGGTTCGGAGCGTGTGAATGCTGGAAGAATGTGACATTATGATAGGTTTGAAAATGTTTCTAAAACACCCATTTTGGGCAAGCCCAGCAGGGATGAAAACATTTTTCAAATTGCACAAACGCCCCTTACTCTTTCCCGCTTTCGCCCACGAAATAGTCCTCTTTGTTTTTGAACAAGACATTGAACGTGGTCATGCTACCATAACAGCGTGTGATGTACTGCTGGAGGTTCACCTTGTCTTCATCGTCAAGTTTTTTGTGGGCATTGATGCCTTGTTCGAGCACCCGAAGACGGTCGCGCATCATGACGATTTTATGGAAAAAAACGTCAACCGGCACTTCCTTTGGCTGGACTCCGTCCGCTTGCAAAATCATTTTGCCGTTTTTCCAGCGATCGCCTAGCGGCACGATTTCGAGGCTGAAACCCGCCCAAGATTTCAAGATACGCACGAGTGATTGCTCGGCTTCGGTGAAGGACACAGCCTCATCGGGTGCAATACGTTCTACGATCTGCCAACCTGTGTAGTCTTTGCCGACCATCTTGAGGCCGAACTGCATAAAACAAACTTCGTAGGCCGCCACATGGAGGCGGACGATGGCCCCGTCGCCATAGGCGGGGTGTTTGACGCGAGAACCGATACCGAGGAGTTCCATAATTATTGGATGTTGGACTTTGGACAATGGACGTTGGACCCGTGTCTCCAAGCCAATTAAGTAAAAAAATTAGTGGAAAATATTAGCCGCAAACTTACAGCGTACGGGCTTTTTCAAGTCTGTTTTTTGTGGTGCGGATAAGCCCGTACCTTGTGGTTTATTTTTAAATTAATGTGAGTTTGGATAGTGTCAGCGTTAAATTTTTCAGAACCGCGTGGCGGTGACATTCTGGTTGCTAAAAAATTATGCAAAATATCATCGGCCAACAGCGCACCAAGGAATTCTTGGCATCGCTCGCCTCAAGTGAGCGGGTGCCACATGCTTTGCTTTTTCTTTCGCCCACGGGCGGCGGCGGGCTTGCGCTGGCTATGGCATTTGCCCAATTGCTTCAATGCGAAAAAACATCATCAATATCCCAATATCCCAATTTCGAACCCTGCGGCGAATGCTCCGCTTGCCGAAAGGCGACTCAATTCACGCACCCCGACATCCATTTTTCCTTTCCAAGCATTGGCACCAATGCTGTCAGCACTGATTTTTTGAAAGAATGGCGCTTGTTTTTGTCTGAAACGCCTTACGCTGATGTCAACGCTTGGCTTCAAAGGCTTGGCGCAGACAACAAACAAGGCAACATCAACAAAGAAGAGTGCAACGCCATTCTTAAAAAACTAAGCCTCAAAGCTTTTGAAGGTCGCTACAAAATTCTGCTGATGTGGTTGCCCGAATATCTTGGCAAAGAAGGCAACCGCCTCCTCAAACTCATCGAAGAGCCACCAGAGCAAACCATTTTTCTGCTTGTGGCTGAAAATCAAGACCTGATTCTCAGCACCATTTTGTCTCGCTGCCAGTTGGTAAAACTCGACCCACTTTCCGATGAGGAAGTAGCAGATGGGTTGGTTCTGGAGCGCGGCATCGGACTTGAACGCGCCCGCCAAATTGCATTTCTCAGCGGCGGAGATTTTGGTGCAGCTCTCGCAACGGCAGATGCTCCAGTCACTGACGATGCCCAACTTCTGCTCGATTGGCTGCGCAAATGCTGGCGTGGCCATGCCGTGGAAATGGTGCGCTGGACTGAGGAGTTTGCTAAACTGGGTCGTGAAAACCAAAAACAATTTCTCCATTACGGACTGCACTTTTTGCGCGAAATGCTCTCTTTGGTCAGCACGGGCAGCCCGACCATGCGCCTGCGTCCCGAAGAGCTTGCCACAGCACAAAACATGGCCAAAGTGCTTGATTTTGAAAAGATTGCGCAGATTGTCGGCTTACTCAACGACAATATTTACTACATAGAAAGAAACGCCAACCCAAAGATTCTTTTTCTGGACACCTCAATCCAGATGCACCAAATCATGAAAAATCAAACCAAGCACTAAGACCAATGGCATCGCGTACATTTTCTTGGAAAAACTTGGCCCTTGTACTTGGGCTCACGATCATGGTAGGCGTTGGGGAGTACGCGGTCGCTTATCAATTCAACGATGGCAAAATCACCCAAAAAGTAATTGGCGCGGTGTTTCTCGGCATGGCGCTTCCGAGCCTGCTCATTGGCGGCGTAATGCGACTTTTCAAGCCAAGAGTGCAACGTTATTTCGCCATTACAGCAGGACTTTGCTTGACCATTGGGCTGTTTTTAATCCTTACCTAAGTCCAAAACGACACCTTACTTCTTCTGTGGCGTGAGAAGTTTTTGAAAATCTGCTAAAACTGCCTTAAGCCTTGCTACTTTTGCTGCCAGTGAACCAAGTTCGCAGTAACATTGAATTTCGTTCTACAAATCCAAATCGCGCGATGATCTTTTTGACCAGGCGCATTTTGTCAACATAGTCTCGTTCCAAACGAGGTCGCAAAAACCATAGTGGCTGTCGCATCGGTGTGTTTTTCGACAGGATGAACATGATTTACAGGATGACTAATCCTGTAAATCATGTTCATCCTGTCAAAACAACATTCTTGTGAGACCACCGCTTCCAATAAACATGGGATGTATCGGATGCTCCTGTTCTACAGGAAAAGATAGCACAAAAGGCTGCAAATCAAATGGCGGCTGTGCAACAGGCGGTTGTAACCGCCACAATACATACGACTGGATAACGGCCCAAGGGATCGCTGATCCGCGTCCATTTGACGCCGTAGAGGTCGGTTTTAAAAATGGCTCGCGCAAAGAGTTTTTCAAAAACCTTCAACATACCCGTGCTACTACAGGGGATTGGGTGGTGGTAGAAGCCGTTGGCGGGGGCTTTGATGTTGGCACCGTCACGCTTACGGGCGAACTGGTGCGCTTGCAGATGAAACGAAAGCGTGTCCGCTCGGACGCGCGGCTTGGCCAAGTGGTGCGCAAAGCCCATGAGCGCGATTTAGAAAGACTCGACGAGGTTCGTAAAGAAGAGCGCGATATCCTCATTCATGCACGCGCTATCGCCCGCTCGCTCGATTTGAACATGAAAATCGGCGACGTAGAGTTTCAGGGTGATGGGCGAAAATGCACGTTTTTCTATACGGCTGATGGCCGCGTGGACTTCCGCGAACTGATCCGCCATTACGCCCGAGACTTTAAAGTGAAAGTAGAAATGCGTCAGATTGGCGCCCGGCAAGAATCTGCCCGCATCGGCGGGATCGGCAACTGTGGGCGCGAATTATGCTGCTCTACCTGGCTCACTGAGTTTAAAAGTGTGAACACGGCCGCTGCCCGCTACCAAAACCTCGCCATCAACCAGACCAAGCTTTCTGGAATGTGTGGCCGCCTGAAATGTTGCCTCAACTACGAGTTGGATACCTATATTGATGCCCTCGAAGATTTTCCAGATCGAGCCGAACGGCTGAAAACCAATGCTGGATTGGCAATTTTGATCAAAACGGACGTGTTCAAACGGCTTATGTTTTATACCTACGCCGAAGATCGTGGCAAATTTTATCCCATTCACGTGGACCAAATTTGGGAAGCCATTGCAATGATAAAATCAGGAAAATTCCCGGAAAGTTTGGACCACATTCTTTCAATGGCACCTGTCGTGGAGACAGATGAACCAGAAGAGGTAGAACCCGATTTTGAGAATGTCCACGATGTAATTCAGTTGCCCATAGAAAAACGAAACAAACGCAAGAAAAGCCGCAACAAAAACCGCGACCGTTCACAATCTGCTGCTGCTGCGGTTGAAAAAGCGTCCCAAAATGATTCTGCTCAAGGCCGTCGCCAAGCCCCACTGCCTCGTCGGCACGACCGACCGCAGCAGGGAGCAAATCAAGGTGGCGGCGGCAATCGCCCGCCTCAAAACCGCCCGGAACAAAGACCTGGCGACCGGCCAAAACAGGAAAACCGTCCGCCCAATCCAGACAAAAGCAAAGGCCCTAAAGATGGCGGCGGCGGAGAGGAAAAATAACACGATTGAAAAACTTACAAATTTAACCATGCGCACCTTGTTTTTTGCCGCAGTGGCGGCAGCGTTCTGTTTTTTTTCTTGTCAAAACAATACAAAACAAGCACCCAAAATGACCGGACTGGCTGGCAACCTGCAAGACTCTTCGATTATCCGGATTTGGCCAAGAGAGATGGACTCGCTACTTAGGATCAATCCTAATATTCCTGTTATTGACGTACGCACAGAATCTGAATTTCGCACCAGCCATATCTTCCGTTCTATGAGCTGCGAATTTAATGACCGCACCTTTTCGCAGCGGATTGTGAGGTTGAATGTCGAAGCGCCGGTAATTATTTATGATACGAACAGTTCGGCAAGTCTCTTGGCTGCCGAGCAGATGAAACAATTGGGATTCAAAAGGATATACGAATTAGCAGGAGGCCTTTTTAGTTTCGCGAGGGAAGGCAAGGCCCTGGTGACGAGTGAAAGTAAAATTGATTCGTCTACGATTTTGAAATAAACCCTCCCAATCCCCTTAGGTCAATGTCATTGACCTAAGGGGATTGGGAGAAAAGGCTCTAAGAACAAGCCCTCCTTCGCCCTAAAGGGCTATGGCGGGTAAAGTAAAATGGAAGAACTAATCAAGAAAGTCCGTAAGATCGAAATCAAAACCCGTCGAATCACGCGCAATCTTTTCACGGGCGGTTACCATAGTGCCTTTAAAGGACGAGGGATGTCCTTCAGCGAAGTGCGGCAATACCAATTTGGCGACGACGTTCGCGATATTGATTGGAACGTGACAGCCCGCACTGGTGAACCACATATTAAAATTTATGAAGAGGAACGCGAACTAACCGTGATGCTGCTCGTGGACATTAGCGGATCTTCATTCTTTGGAATGAGCGGTCAGTGGAAACAAGAGCTGCTCACAGAAATATGTGCCCTGCTCGCTTTCAGCGCCGATTCGAACAACGACAAGGTAGGGCTGCTGCTTTTTTCCGACCAACCAGAACTCTATATTGCCCCCAAAAAAGGCCGCCAGCATACACTGCGCATTATTCGTGAACTGCTGAATGTACAGCCAAGTGACCGAGGCACCGATCTTTCCGCCGCCATCCAATTTACCCGCAACGTGTTGAAAAAGAAGAGCGTGTGCTTTTTGCTGTCTGATTTTTGGGCAGCTGGCTATGATACTCCGTTGCGGACACTCGCCCGCCGCCACGATTGTGTGGGTATCCATTGCTGGGATGCGCGTGAACGCGAAATACCCGATGTTGGGCTTTTACACACCCGCGATGCTGAATCTGGGCAGCAAACGTGGCTTGATACCTCCGACCCTCAACTTCGGCGCACCTATATGCAACGGTTTGATGAAAAACTTGACCATGCAATGATAGCATTTCGGCGAGCTGGAGCGGATTTTTTAAGCCTTCAAACGTCTGAGTCCTACGCCGCTGCGTTGTTACACTTTTTTGAAAAACGGGCGAAAAAATGAGAGAGGTTTTCGCAAATGGTTACGACGGAATCATCCAAACTTCCCGAAAGTTGCAAACTTTCGGGAAGTTCTGTGCACTCTGTTCTGCACTTCAGGCCCAAGCCCAAGCCGAACTCCGCGCAGACAGCAACCATGTCGAAACAGGCAACCCATTCGCCTTGCACCTCCGCCTTCCTGCTGCACTAGGTAAGCCAGATTCTTTGAGTTTTGGTGTTTGGAGTAATTTGCTTCCCCCGCAAAACATTGTGAGTCAAACAGAATGGCAGTCTGACGGTAAGTTTTTCAATAAAACCCTTACCGTCCTGTTCTTCGATGAGGATTCACTCGAACTCCCACCGCTCCTCATTGTGCTCCACAAGGGAGATACGGCTTATTCCAATTCCCTGCCAATCATCGTAACGGCCACCCCATCGCCGGACGATCTGAATGATATGGCATCCATTAAGGACATTCACCGCGAAGAAACTCGGTGGACAGATTACTGGCCGTGGATGCTGGGAGGTTTAGGGGTCTTGGGCTTAGTGCTGTGGCTATATTGGCTCGCCAACCGTCAACCCCAAACTAAGATTCAAAGCCGGACAATAGAAACCCCTGCGCACGAACTTGCATTAAAAAAACTGGATGTTCTTTCACAAAAGAAATTGATAGTCAATGGTTTTGTCAAAGAGCACTATGCAGAACTAACCTTCATTCTTCGGGAATATTTGGAAAAAAGGTTCGGAATTCCAGCCCTCGAATCTACCACAGAAGAAACTTTGGGTTATTTAAAAAACCGGAATGTTCCAACGCAGATGTCTGAACAACTTCAGACTCTTTTGGAACAAGCCGATCTTGCCAAATTTGCCAAAATAATCCCACCAGAATCCTTTCATGCCGAGGCAATGGAGCGTTCCCGAAAGATGATCCTCGAAACAAGCGCATTTCCAGATAAACGAATCACCCCCCTCCTACGCTGAGGCTTCGGCGGATAAAAATAAACGAATCACCACTTAATGATCCTTGCTGATCCGTTTTGGCTCTTGCTTTTCCTACCCCTTGCGTGGCTTATTATGCGCAATCGGGGCGGCATATCATTGCGGATGGCGCAAGCAAACAGCCCATTGAGCTACAGTGGTTTTCGGACAAAAATTAGGAGCAAACTTCCCTTGTTGCGCTGGCTCGCGCTGTCAATCCTTGTTCTTGCCATGGCCCGACCTCAGTGCAAATGGGAAGAAGAAAAAATTAAAGCCGACGCACTTGATATTGTCTTGAGCATGGATATTTCACCTTCCATGCTCAGCAAAGATTTTGAACCCGACCGCATTTCCGTAGCAAAGCGGGTGGCCGCTGAATTTGTCGAAAAACGACCCCACGACCGCATTGGGCTCGTTGCGTTTTCTGCAGAAGCCTTCACCCAGTGTCCACTTACCACAGATCGCCGTGTAGTACAGACCTTTATCAACGAACTCGCGGTGGGTAGACTAGAAGACGGTACTGCTATTGGTATGGGGCTGGCTACTGCGGTCAATCGCCTGAAAGACAGCCCTTCGCGTAGCAAAATCGTGGTGCTGCTCACCGATGGGGAAAACAACGCAGGCTATATCGCCCCGCTCAAAGCGGCGGAGATTGCCCAAACATTGGGTGTCCGTGTTTATACGGTTGGGATTGGTACAGAGGGAG